>NZ_WNXE01000028.1:12363-31400 GCF_010993615.1 Arhodomonas sp. KWT
TGCTGGAGCGGGCCTACGGCTTCAACGCCTACCAGGCCTCGATCCTGGTGTTCGACCCCAAGACCACCGACGAGGAGGTCAAGGCGTTCTTCCCGAAGGAGGTGGTGGACGCCAAGTGCTACGCCGGCTGCTTCGGCGTGTACCCGCGCCGGCGCGTGGTCTCGCGCCTGGAGATCCCCGAGGAGACGGAGAACCATCCGTACTTCGAGTCCCACGAGCTCACGCCGCCGCTCGAGGAGACGGTGACCAAGCGCACCGCGTTCGGCACGCACTGGGGGCTCGTGTACTTCAAGGGCGACGACCCCTACGTCATGCGCGACCTGCTCAAGCACCAGGAAGAGCTGGACTTCTACGTCTGACAACGCGTGCGCATCACTACAGGACGACCATGCACGCGCATGGCAAGGAGGACGAGTGACGAACGGCTCCGGTGACACGCCGGCCGACGACGACCGGCTCGCCGCGCTGCTCGCGGACCTCGACGAGGCCATAGAGCGCCTCGCCGGGGCCCGCTCGTTCGCCCGGCCCGGGAAGCTCCCGCGGGTGTTCGATACCGCCCGGCGCGTGATGCTCCAGCCCGGCGGCTGCGCCGCCATCCAGGCACGGGCGCAGGCGCTGGAGGAGGCCGGCGTGTTCGCCGGCTCCGACTGGGCGGACCCGCAGATCCTCGTGCCGTCACTCGCCGCGCACTCGCTCAAGAGCGCGGACGCCAATGCGGTGGTGGTCGAATCACTGAGCGAGCTGCGCCTGCTCGCCGTCGCCCGCGGCGAATACCTCCATCCGCTGGTCTCCGCGGAGCAGGCGCATCACTACCTCACGCAGGTGCTCGCGCTCAACCTGGAGATGCTGTTCACCCCGCCGAGCGAGGCCGAGCGCACCACCCAGGGGCGGCTCGCACAGCTGCCGCGCAACCTGCTCCAGCACCTCGCCGCCGGCATCGGCTACGAGCACATCGTCGACCGGCTCATCGAGGAGATCTGGCGCATCCTCCAGCAGCGGCCCATCCAGGTGGACGCCGCCAAGCAGATGATCACCCAGATCGCCATCTGCCAGGTCGACCCCAACATCGAGCTCGGCGCCAGCGGTCAGGGCGCGGACCGGCTGGTGAGCAGCCTCTTCGGGCCGACCCAGGCCTGCCGCGAGGACCCGGGCGTCGAGGTCTACCGCGAGCGCCTCGCGGCCATGGACCCGAAGTCCCTGCAGGTCGAGGCCACGGCCTGCGCCCGGGCCATGCACGACACCGGGCTGGTCTCGCCGTATCACGCGGTGCTGCTGCGCCAGATCGTCGGCGAGGGCGACTACATCATCGCCGAGGCCCTGGGGCTGTCCGCCACCGGACGGGACTGCCTGCTGTGCTACCGCGAGCTGGTCCACGAACTGATCGACGCGGCGGTGCACCCGGCCACGCCCCAGGCGGTCTACGGCCTGGCCCTGGCACTGGAGCGCGGCATCTTCTACCAGCCGCCGGTGGCCCCGGCGCTGTGGCGCCAGCTCGCGCTGCCGCTGTCGCCGTGGTCCCGCGAGCGGCTGAACCTGTCGTTCGGCGAGGCCGTGACACCCGAGGCGCGGCTGCTGGAGGGCGTGCTGTGCGTGCTGGGGCTGCCGCTGGGTGTGGGCCAGGGCAACAACCCCACCTGCCAGTCGGCGCGGGCGCTGTCCATGTGGGCCTACAATGACCCGGACTACCTCCTGCAGATGGTGGCCTGGGCGGCACGGGACGACGAGATCGTCATGCACTTCGAGGGCCAGCCGATCTCCTCGCGGGAAAGCGCCTCCGGCGTCGCCACCGCCCTGCCCATGGACCTGGATCCGGTCTCGCTGCTGGTGGTGCCGCACCTCGACCACATCTACGCCGAGATGGGCCGGCGCTGCGCCGGACGCGAGGGGGATCCGCACCGCTGGGTGAACCCGGAGTTCCACGGCTGGTGGGCCGGGCGCGGCTTCCGTATCAACGTGGACGTCGCCACCGGCGGTCTGGTGGGGCTGGAGGAGTTCCTGCGCTACTTCTACGCCTGCTACCACCCCTACTACAACGGCAACCAGCCGATCATCCACCCGCAGCCCGCGGGCATCGCCGTGACCGACAGCGCGGCGCGCTTCATCGGCTGGCACGCCATCTCGCTGCTGCGCGCCGCCCTCGACCCGGGCGGGGTCATGCGCATGTACTTCTTCAACCCCAACAACGACAGCGGCCAGGACTGGGGCGACGGCGTGCGGGTCAGCACCTCGGGCAACGGCGAGTTCTTCGGCGAGGCGTCCCTGCCCTTCGACCAATTCGCCTCCCGGGTCTACATCTTCCATTACGACCCGCTGGAGGGCGGCGCCCCCGCGGACGTCCCGCCCTCGGAGCTGGACGCGGTGATCGGCTACATCCAGCGGAGCTGGGGCGCCGGGCGCATCAGCGACACCGGGTTGCAGGCGGACGCCGGCGTCGGCCCCTGGGCCTGAGCGCCCTCACCCGCTACTGCATGCCGGCGGGGCCTGACCGGCCCCGCCGGCAAAGGCCCGGACACGCCCCACCGCGGCCGGCGTGAGCGGACCCACGTCCACGGGCCGCACCGGACGGTACGACGCTCAGCGCCCGGCCCCGTAACCGCGGGCGGGCTCCACACCCTGCGCCAGCGCCTCGGCGCGGTGCAGCAGGCCGTAGTCGCCGCGGCCGGGGACGCGCTCCAGCACCGCGGCAAGGCCGGCGCGCGGGTCCGTGCCCGGCACCACCGGCAGGTCGAGCTCCACCCGCCGCACGTGCACGGCGAGCACCGCCATGATCGCGCCCTGGGTCTCCGCGGTGGCCTCGCTCAGGGCGAGGTCCTCCGCCAGGGCGTGGCGGTCGCCGTCACGGCGGTAGGCGATCTCGGCACGCTGGGCATAGAGCTCGGGCAGGAAACGCACGTTGCCCAGATACTCGACATCCGCCAGCGCCTGCTCCAGTACCTCGCCCGCCCGCTCCAGGCGGTCACAGCGCAGCAGGGCGTCGAGCAGCAGCCGGTAGACAGTGGTGCTCACCGAGTAGGCCACCTGGCGGATCTCCCCGGCGGTGCGCTCGATCAGGTCGATGCCCGCGGCATCGCCGGTGCGCGCCTGCACCCAGCCCGAGAGCGCCCAGCCCGCCCGCTGCCACAGCGCGTACTCCTGGGCGTTCGCGATGGCGAGGATACGCTCGGCATCCGCCTGTACTGCCTCCGGGTCGTCGCGGCACTGCGCCAGCAGGGCGCGGGCCGTCAGCGCGTAGGCCTGCCCGGGCAGGTGGTCCGCCCGCTCGGCGAGGCCGACCATCTCGTCGGCCAGTGCCAGGCCCCGATCGGGCTCACCCAGATGCCAGAGGATCACCGGCCCGAAGGACAGCCCGGAGAAGGCCGGATTATCGCCCAGCATCTCCATCAGCCGGGGATGGTCCTCGTCGCGGTAGAGGGCGCGGATATGCTCGATGCACTCCAGCGCCGTCTCCAGCTCGCCCAGGGAAAAGTGACCGCTGATTAGTGCGTTATAGCCTGCGATGCGCATGCAGCGATCGTCGCAGGCGTCGGCGAGGCGCAGCATCTCGCCGGCGAGGTACTGGGCCTCGCTGAAACCACTCTGGGAGCCGCTGGTCTGCCACTCGGCCCAGAGGACGAGGAAATGCCGCCGCGGATCGCTGCCGGAGCCGTGCAGCCCGCGGGCGCGCTGGAGGATCGCGTGGACGTCCCGGGAGCCGTTGCCCTCCCGTGCCAGCCGCGCCAGTCCCAGGCCGAGGAGGATGTTGACCAGACGGTCGCGCCGCTCCTCGCCCTCCGGCAGCGCCTCGGCCACGGCGAGGGCGTCGTTGAAGTGGTCCTCCGCCTCGCGATGGGCCGCGCGGGCGAGCATGCGGTAGCCCGCGTCGATGCGCCAGGGCAGCGATGCCCCGGCCTGCCCGGACTCCGCGAGGTGGTGCGCCATGACGCCCGGGTCGGTCTCGCCGACCCCGGGGAAGCGCTCCGCCAGAACCTCGGCGATGGCGGCGTGCGCGGCGCGGCGCTCGCCGTCCGGCTGGCTGGCGTACACCGCCTCGCGGATCAGCGGATGGCGGAAGCGGTGGCGCCCCGCCACCTCGTCCACATCCGGCTCGATCAGGCCGCACTCGCTGAGATGAAGCAGTCCGTCGTCGAGCTCGTCGCCGTCCAGGGTAGACACGGCGGCCAGCACCTCGCGCTCGAACACCCGGCCGAGGGTGGCCGCCAGCCGGGCGAGGCCGCGGGCCGGGCCCAGCGCCTCCAGGCGGGCGGCGAGCAGGTCCTGTAGCGTGGCGGGCACGGCGCCGTCCTCACCGGTCGCCACGTAGTGGCGTACGAGCTCCTCGATGAACAGCGGCACCCCGTTGCCGAGCTGGCGGATGCGCCGGCGCACGCCGCCGGGCATCTGCGGCGGTGCCAGGCTCTCGATCAGTCGCTCCCCCGCCGCCGGCGACAGGTGCCCGAGCTCCACGCGCGCCACCGGGTCCTCCTGCCGCCACGGATAGACCGTGCCCGGCCGCGCGGTGATCAGCAGCATCACCCGGCCCTGCGCGAACTCCCGGCGCAGGCGCCGGATCAGGATCACGGTGGTCGCGTCGCTCCAGTGGAGGTCCTCCAGCACGACCAGCACCGGGGTGCGGGCGGCGATGCCGCGGATCACCGCCATGAACCGCCCGATCAGCCGGTCGCGGCGGCGGGTCGCGCTGGCCACGCCGGCCGCGCCCGCGGGGGCGGCCTCGCTGTCGGCATACAGTCCGGGGCTCTCGGCGAGGAACGCGCGCATCTCCTCGCGCCAGTCCGGCTCGGGCTCGCCCTCGGCGTGTGCCGCGAGCTGGCCGCGCAGGGCCGCCGTCACCGGCGCCAGCGGCTGGCGCCGGGTCTCGGGATGGCTGCGGAGCCACAGCACGACACCGCCGCCGGCGTGGACCTCACCCGCCAGCGCCCCGGCCAGGCGGGTCTTGCCAAGTCCGGGCTCCGCCTCGACGGCAACGCTGCCGCCCCCGCCCTCGCACGCGCTGCTCCAGGCCCCGCGCAGGGCCTCCAGCTCCTCCTCGCGGCCGACCAGGGGCGAGAGACGGCCGAACCAGCGGTCCACCGAGACCCGGTCCATGAGCTGGCGGTCGCGGACCAGCCGGTGCAGGCCGGAGGCATCCGGCGCCGACTCCACGACGCTGAGGTCGAAGTACGGCTCGATGCGGGTGCGCACGTCGTCGGTGACCAGGCATCCCCCCTCCGGGGCGCGGCTGGCGAGGTCGAGCACGGCGTCGGAGAGCTCGCCGCAGGGGTCGGGCAGCTCCGGGCTGGCGTCCGTGATCAGCTGCCGGGCATCGACGGCGACGCGGACGCCGCCGCCCTCGAATGACTCGCCGGCGACGCGCCAGGCAGCGCGTACGGCCTGCAGGGTGGTGGCGTCCTTCGCTGCGGGAACGCCGAAGTAGATCATCATCCGCCCGCCGTGGGTATGCACCGCCAGGCCACCGTAGTGGCCGGCGATGGCCTTGACCGCACGGCTCGCCGCGGCGACATGAGCCGCCCGGGCCTCCGGGTCACCGTCCCCGCCGGGGCGGAAATGCACGCCCACTGCGGTCACCGGGCGGCGCTCCAGCGTGTTCTCGGGGGCGTCCTCGGCGGCGAGACGGTGCTGCTCGCGCCGGGCCCGGGCGCGCTCGCACAGCGCCACGGTCTCCGCGGCCGGGTCCACGTCCAGCTCCCGGCGCAGCAGCCCGGCGAGGTGATCGTACTGCGCGATCGCCTCATCGAAACGCTCGGCGCGCAGGAGTATGCCCATGAGCAGGCGGTGGGCCCGCTCGTCGAGGGGCTCGGCGGCCAGGTAGGCGCGCACCGGCTCGGCGGCCCGCTCCGGCGCGCCGGCGCCGGTAAGGCAGGCCACCAGCCGGTCGAGGGTGGCCGCGGCGGTCTCCCTCGCCGCCTCCCGCCAGCCGACCAGCCAGTCGAGCACCGGCGCGGGCAGCGCCTCCGCGGAGAATCCGGCCAGGAACGGACCGCGATAGCCCGTCACCGCCGCCTGCATGGCACCCAGCGCGGCACGGCAGGCGTGACTGCGGGGCGTTACCCCGCAACATGACGGCGGCGGATGCAGCGCCAGGGCGTCCACCTGCAACGCCGTATCGGAGTCGATCCGCACCGCGTCACGGCCGAGGTGCAGCACGTGGGCGTCGCCGAGCGCCGGAACGGCGAGGCGGCGGCGCAGCTGATAGAGTGTCTGGCGCAGGTTGTTGCGAGCGGCGGTATCGCCCAAATCCGGCCAGAACAGGGCGGCCAGCCGGCCACGCGGCACCGCCTCGTCACCCGCCATCGCCAGATAGGCGAGCAGCGCGCCGGCCTTGGTGCCCTCGAGCCCGGTCACGACGGTGTCGGCGACGCGCACCTCCATCGGCCCGAGCAGCCGCAGCGACAGCCCGGTCATGGCATTGTTCTTACGTTCTTCTGGCATGTCAGTGCCCATTGCGTACCGGCCATGGGCCGGTGCCCGCCTCGCCCCCTGTCACTGCCGCATCTACCCCCTTTGCCGCACGCTGCCCGTTCCGGGCCCCGTGACGGATCAACCGTTTATCCTAGCAGAGGCAACGCCGCGCGCACGCCCGCCGCGGTGCGCTATTCTGGGCGCCCGCGACCTGCGACGGGGATGGCATGGACTTCCGCACGCTCGAGACCTTCGTTTGGATCGCCCGGCTGGGCAGCTTCCGGGCCGCGGCCCAGCGACTCTACGCCTCCCAGCCCTCGGTCTCCTCGCGGATCGCCAACCTGGAGCGCACCCTCGGCGTGAGCCTGTTCGACCGTGCCGGCCGCCGGGTCACGCTGACCGCCCGCGGGCGGGACATGCTCGCCTATGCCGAGCAGCTGCTCGCGCTGCGCAGCGAGATGCTCAACGCCGTCGCCGACCCCAGCGCGATCCAGGGCAGCATCCGCCTCGGGGTGGTGGAGACCATCGTCTACACCTGGCTGCCGCGGCTCATCGAGCGCGTCAACGAGGCCTATCCCGCCCTCAGCCTGGAGCTGGACGTGGACACCTCGGTGAACCTGGCCGAGAAGCTCACCGCCCACGACCTGGACATCGCCTTCCTCATGGGCCCGGTGAACCAGCCGGATATCACCAGCCGCACGCTCTCGCGCTACCCCCTGGAGTGGGTCGCGAGCCCGGCGCTGGCGCTGCCCGGCGAGCCGGTCTCGCTGGAGGAGCTGGCCCGCTGGCCGATCATCACCTACCCCCGTCTGAGCCAGCCCCACCTGGCGCTGCAGCGTCTCCTCGGCCAGGCCGGCGCACGCATGCGCATCCACGCGAGCTCGTCGCTGGCGACGATCATCCGCATGACCGTGGACGGTATCGGAGTGAGCGCCCTGCCCCCGGAGATCATCGCCGCGGAGATCGAGCGCGGTGCCCTGCGCCGCTTCCGGGCCGAGGTCCAACCCCCGCCGCTGCTCTTCCACGTCTGCCATGCCAACACGCCGGAGTTCACCGTGGCCCGTGCGGTGGCCGATCTGGCGGTGCGGATCGCCGCGGATCCCGCCCCTGATCGAGAATCCTGATCAATCTTGATCCGAAATATCGATTGGACCTGATAGCCGATGTCACCTAACTGTATTGGGTAACACCCGCGACACATCGGCGACGACATGAACGAACACGGCACCCCCGCCGGCGGGAGCGCCCTTGCGGTGCGCCAGGCGGCACGGGCAGGCACCCTGGCCGGGCAGACCGCCGGCCTCGCCCCGGGCTTCGTGCAGGTGAACCTGGTGATCCTCCCGGAGGCGGATGCGGCGGCGTTCCTGCGCTTCTGCACCGCTAACCCGCGCCCGTGTCCGCTGCTCGCCGTCTCCGAGCCCGGCGAGCGCGGCTGTGCCCGCCTCGGTGCGGACCTGGACATCGCCCGGGACGTCCCGCGCTACCGGGTCTTCCGCGACGGCGCACTGAGCGACGAGCCCACCGACGTGGCCGGGCTCTGGCGCGACGACCTGGTCACCTTCGCCCTGGGCTGCTCGTTCACCTTCGAGCACGCCCTGCTCGCTGACGGCATCCCGCTGCGCCACGTGGCCGAGGGCCGTAACGTGGCCATGTACCGCAGCAGCATCGAGCTCGCCCCGGCCGGCCCGTTCGGCGGCGCCATGGTGGTGTCCATGCGGCCGCTCGCCCCGGCGCACGCGATCCGTGCGGTACAGATCTGCACCCGCTACCCCCAGGTCCACGGCGCGCCGCTGCACCTCGGCGACCCGGCGGCCATCGGCATCGACGACCTGGCCCGCCCCGACTACGGCGAGGCGGTCACCGTCGCCGACGGCGAGCTGCCGGTGTTCTGGGCCTGCGGCGTCACCCCGCAACGCGCCCTCGAGCGCGCCGGACTGCCCTTCGCGATCACCCACAGCCCCGGCCACATGCTGGTCACCGACATCCGGGATCACGAACTGGCCCTCATGTAGGCCGGGAATAACGAGCCATGACGAGGAGCAACGACATGAAGAAACGACTCATCGGCACGGCCGCGGCCGCCGCGCTGCTCGCCGGCGCTGCCCAGGCCCAGGACCTGCCCGCCACCGAGTTCGCCTACGTCGGCAGCTGGTCGAGCCTGTCGCTGTACCAGAACTTCGAGAAGCCGTTCTGGGGCGAACACCTCTCCGAGGCCTCCGACGGCCAGGTGACCGCCGAGGTCACGACCTTCGACCAGATGGGGCTCAAGGGCGGCGAGGTCTTCAAGCTGCTCTCCCAGGGCGTGTTCGACGTGGGCTCGACGGTGGGCGATTACACCGTCTCCAATGCCCCGGAGCTCGCCGGCATGGACATCCCCATGATGGCCCCGGACGTGGCTACCGCGAAGAAGATCGTCGACGCCTACAAGCCGGTGCTCGACGACATCCTCTCGGACAGCTTCGGCGGCGCCAAGCTCATCGCGGCGGTGCCCTATCCCTCCCAGGTCGTGTTCTGTAATGCCGACATCAGCGGCCTCGCGGACCTCAAGGGCAAGAAGATCCGGGCCAGCGGCCGGACCACCGCGCAGTTCCTCGACGCCATCGGCGCCGAGGGCGTGACCCTGGCCTTCAGCGAGGTGCCCGGGGCGCTGGAGCGCGGCGTGATCGACTGCGCCGTCACCGGCTCGCTGTCCGGCTACAGCGCCGGCTGGTACGAGGTCGCCACCCACCTCTATCCCCTGCCCGTGGGCGGCTGGGACTACGTGATCACCGCCATGAACGGCGACAAGTGGGACAGCCTCTCCCCCGAGGTGCAGGACTGGCTGATGGACGAGGTGCACCGGAACTACGAGCAGCCGGTGTGGGACTCCGCCGTGGACGAGACCAAGGAGGGCGTCGCCTGCCTGACCGGACACGGCGAGTGCAGCCGCGGCGAGCCCGGGGACATGGTGCTAGTCGAGGCCACCCAGGAGGACTTCGACTTCGCCCGCCGCAAGCTCGAGGAGGATGTCCTCCCCGCGTGGGCCGGCAGCGTGGACGCCGAGGCAGTGAAGCGCTGGAACGAGACCATCGGCAAGGTCACCGGGCTGACCGCCAAGGCCGAGTAACCCACCCCCGCAGGCCGGGCCGCCGACGCGCGGCCCGGCCGGACAGAGGCCGCCCCGATGGAGCGCATTGCCCGAACCCTGGACTGCCTGATCACCGGCATGGACGTCGTGTCGCTGTGGCTGGCGCGGCTCGGCGGGTTGCTGATCCTCGCCACGGTGGCGATGGTGACCCTCGAGATCCTCTCACGCGGGCTGCTCGGCGAGTCGCTCGGCGCCTCCACCGAGCTGTCCGGCTACGTGCTCGCCATCTCGGCGAGCTGGTCGTTCGCGCACTCGCTGCTGCGCAAGGCGCACATCCGCATCGACGTGCTCTACGTGCTCATGCCGCGCCCGGTGCGCGCCGTGCTCGACCTGCTGGCGCTGGCGATGCTGGCGCTGTTCTGCGTGTTCGTCGTCGGGGCGGTCACCGGCGTCGCCGGCAATTCCTTCGCGGACAACGCGCTGGCCAACACCCCGCTGCAGACCCCGCTGTGGGTCCCCCAGGGCCTGTGGGCCGGCGGACTTATCTGGTTCAGCCTGGTGGTGGCAGTGCTGCTGCTGCGCGTGCTCGTCGCCCTGATCGCCCGCGACCCGGCCGGCGCCCAGCGCGTGGCCGGCAGCGCGACTCTGGACGAGCAGATCGAGGCCGAGGGAGGTGAGGCATGATCGGTATCGCCCTGCTCGTGCTGCTCACGCTGCTGGTGCTCAGCATCCCGGTCGCGGCGACGCTGATCGCGCTGGCGCTGTTCCTGGACGAATTCTTCTCGGCCTTCCCGCTGCACCGCGCCATGGGCGAGGTGCTGTGGTCGGCGTCGGACAGCTTCCTGCTCATCGCCATCCCGCTGTTCATCCTCCTCGGCGAGGTGCTGGTGCGCACCGGCGTGGCACGCAAGACCTACGAGGCGCTGGAGGCGTGGCTGTCGTGGCTGCCCGGCGGGCTGCTGCACGCCAATATCGGCACCGCCACGCTGTTCTCGGCGACCTCCGGCTCCAGCGTCGCCACCGCCGCGACCATCGGCACCGTGGCCATGCCCCAGGCCCCGCGGCTCGGCTACGACGAGCGGCTGTTCGCCGGCTCCATCGCCGCCGGCGGGACCCTCGGGATCATGATCCCGCCGTCGATCAACCTCATCGTCTACGGCTTCCTCACCGAGACCTCCATTCCGCGGCTGTTCGCCGCGGGCCTGCTGCCCGGTCTCGCGCTGGCGACCCTGTTCATCGCTGGCACCGCGATCCTGTGCACGCTGCGCCCGGGCCTCGGCGGGCCGAGGCGCCATCACAGCTGGCGCCAGCGCTTCACCGGCCTGCGCCACCTGGTGCCGGTGCTCACGCTGTTCGCGCTGGTGGTGGGCTCGATCTACGCCGGCTGGGCGACGCCCACCGAGGCGGCCGCGCTGGGTGTGGTCGGCGCGCTGGTCATCGCCGCACTGATGCGGCGGCTGAGCGTGGGCGTGATCGTCGAGGCCATCGACGGGACCATGCGGACGACCGGCATGATCATGCTGATCATCATCTCGTCGTACTTCCTCAACTTCGTGCTCGCCTCTGCGGGCGTCACCGACGATATCAAGTCACTGATCGCCACCGCCGGCCTGGGCCCCTACGGCACGCTGCTGCTGGTGATCGGGCTGTACCTGGTGCTCGGCTTCTTCGTCGAGACGCTGTCGCTGATGGTGATCACCATCCCCATCGTCGCGCCGATCATCGTCGCCCAGGGCTTCGACCCGGTGTGGTTCGGCGTGCTGCTGATCCTGCTCATCGAGATGGCGCTGATCACGCCGCCGGTGGGCCTGAACCTCTACGTCGTGCAGGGCGTGCGCGGGCGCGGCTCGCTCAACGAGGTCATGCTCGGGGCCATCCCCTACGTGGCGTTCATGCTGATCATGGCCGCGGTGCTCATCCTCGTGCCGCAGCTCGCCCTCTTCCTCCCCGCTGTGCTCAACTGACAACGGAGACCACCATGCTGAGCTTCACCCTCGACGACGGCAGCGCCGTCGACGTCGGGATCAACCAGTTCGTCATCGCCGGCTGGGCCGGCCGCGACGCCGACGCCATCCAGGAGCACATCGAAGAGCTCCGCGCCATCGGCGTCACGCCGCCGTCGAGCACGCCGCTGTTCTACCGGGTCGGGGCCAACCTCGCCACCACCGACACCGAGGTGCAGATGCTCGGCGAGCACACCAGCGGCGAGATCGAGGTGCTGCTCATCGGCACCCCCGAGGGCACCTGCGTGGGTGTCGGCTCGGACCACACTGACCGCGAGGCCGAGACCTGGTCGGTGGCCCATTCCAAGCAGGTCTGCCCCAAGCCGGTGGCCCCGCGGCTGTGGCGCCTGAGCGACGTCCTGCCCCACTGGGACCAGCTGCGGCTGGCCTCCCACGCGGTGATGGACGGCGACCGCGTGAGTTACCAGGAGGGCCCGGTGGCCGGGCTGCTCACGCCCTCGGCGCTGCTGGAGCGCTTCGGCCGGCCGGAGGCCAGCCTGCCGGTGGGCACGGCCATGCTCTGCGGTACCCTGCCGGTGGCGGGCGGCCCGCGGCCGGCCGCACGCTTCGAGATGGCGCTGATCGACCCGGTGCTCGGCCGGCGCATCGAGCACGCCTACAGCATCCACACCCTGCCGGTTATGGCCTGAGGAGATGACGCCGTGAGCGACCAGACCCGCCCCGTGGAAGAGACCCTCGCCGCGCTGCGGCGCCGCGAGACCCGCGCCGGAACCCTCCTGGAGGGCTGCCTGGAGCGCGTCGGCGACGACGCACGCGCCTACACCACGGTGTTCACCGAGACCGCGCGCGCCCAGGCCGCCGCCTGCGACTGCCTGCTCGACGCCGGCCTGCCCGCCGGCACCCTGGCCGGTCTGCCGGTGTCGGTGAAGGCGCTGTTCGACGTCGCCGGCGCCGTCACCCATGCCGGCTCGCGGGTGCTCGCCGACGCCGTCCCGGCCACCGCGGACGCCACCGCCGTGGCCCGGCTGCGGGCCGCGGGCGCGGTGCTCACCGGCCACACCAACATGACCGAGTTCGCCTATTCCGGGCTCGGCCTCAACCCGCACTACGAGACCCCGGCCAACCCGGCGGACCCGGCGCGTATCCCCGGCGGCTCCAGCTCCGGCGGCGCGGTCTCCGTCGCCCGCGGCATGGCCGCCGCGGCGCTGGGCTCGGACACCGGCGGCTCGGTGCGCATCCCCGCGGCGTTCTGCGGGCTCACGGGGTTCAAGCCCTCTCAGCACCGCGTGCCCCTGACCGGGGCGCTGCCGCTGTCCCACAGCCTCGACTCGGTCGGCCCGATCGCGCCCCGGGTCGCGGACTGCGCGCTCCTGGACGCGGTGCTCGCCGGAGAGACGGAGACGGCCTTCACCCCGGAGGCGGTCGCGGGCCTGCGCCTGGCGGTGCCGGACCGCTACCTCACCGCAGACATGGACGCCACCGTGACCGCGGCGTTCGAGCGCGCCGTGGCGGCGCTGGAAGGGGCCGGCGCCCGGGTGACCACCGTCGCCATGCCGGAGCTCGACGAGCTCGGCGAGCTCCTCGCCGGCGGCGGCTTCACCGCGGCGGAGAGTTACTGGTTCCACCGCGACCTGCTCGCGGAGGCCGGCGACGCCTACGACCCCCGCGTGAGCAGCCGCATCCAGCGGGGTGCCGACATCTCCGCGGCGGACTACCTCGACCTCCTCACCGCCCGCCGGCGCCAGGTCGCGCGCATGGACGCCCGCATCGCCGCCTTCGACGCGGTGCTCGCGCCCACGGTGCCGGTGGTGCCGCCACGCTTCGACGCGCTGGAGGACGACGACGCCTACGCCCGCACCAACCTGCTCGTGCTGCGCAACCCCACGGTGGGCAACCTGCTGGACCTCTGCGGGATCAGCCTGCCGTGCCACGCGGCCGGCGAGCTGCCGGTGGGGCTGATGCTGCTCGGGCGCAACGGCGACGACCGCCGCCTGCTCGCCCGGGCCGCCGGCGTGGAGGCGGTGCTGGACGACGTCCGCCGATGAGCACCGGGGTACCGGGAGTGGCGCCGGGTGGACGCGACACCGCCGGCGAGGCACCGCAATGCTGCTGACCGGACTGGTGAAGATGATCACCACCGCGGTGGTGATCATCGCCGTGACGCTGTCCGTCGCCCGGCTGGGGCCGCGCCTCGGCGGGGTGATCGCCGGCACCCCCATCGTGCTCGGCCCGGCGTTCTTCTTCCTCGGCCTGGAACGGCCGCCGTCCTTCCTCGCCGACGCCGCCGTCGCGACCCTGCACGCGCTCACCGCCACGCTGGTGTTCCTGGTCGCCTACGTCCTCGCCGCCGCCCGGCTCGGCCCGGTGGCCAGCCTGGCGACGGCGGTGGCGGCCTGGGTGGCCGCCGCGGCGGCGTTCGCGACGATCCCCGGGGGCTGGGTCGTGGGGCTGGCGGCGTACGCCGCGCTGTTCGCCCTCGCCGCGGCCATCCGCCGGCGCCTGGATCTGCCGCGCCCCCGGGTCCGCGCACCCACGCGACGGCTCGACCTCCTGGTACGCGGGCTCGCCGGCGGCGTTCTGGTGGGCGTGGTCACGACGGTGGCGGCGGAGGCCGGGCCGCGGGTGGCCGGCACGCTCACCGGCTTCCCGGTGGGGTTCACGATGATCTCGCTGACCCTGCACCAGCGTTTCGGCCCGGCGGTCGCGCGCGCGACCCTCGCCACCGCCCAGGGCGGGATGCTCAGCCTGGTCGCCTTCGCCTCGGTGGAGGCCGCAACGGCGCCAGTGGCCGGCGGCATGGGCGCCTTCGCGCTGGCATTCGCCGCGTCGGTGACCGTGAGCATGGCGCTCCTCGCCGCCGGCCACCGCGCCGAACGGCGCCGATCCGGCACGTCCGGATAGCCTACGGCATGCTCGCGATAAACGTATCGAGGCTGTCGCGCAGCATGCCTTCGTCCATGTGGCGTGCGATCACGACGAACCGGCTGCGCCGGTCATCATCCGGCCAGGCCGGGAGCGATACGACCGGGTGAAAGGTGTGCTGGACCGTGTGCACCACCAGCGGTCCATCCTCGCCGGTGACGTTGACGACACCCTTGAGGCGCAGCAGATCCGTTCCCCGGAAGGAGACCAGCGCCCCGAGCCAGGAGAACAGCACCTCCCGCCGTACCGGCTCGTCCAGGGTCAGGCAGGCGGCCCTGATGGCGTGGTCATGGCGGTTGACGTCGTGGTGATGATTCTCGTGTCCGAGTCCGTCGTCACAGGCGTTCCCCAGCCACGCCCGGATATCGGCGCCGTCACGACCCGGGGCGCCGGGTGCGTTCGGAAGCAGCCTTTCCGCGGCCACCTCGCCGTGTTCCACCGGTAACAGCCGCGCGGTCGGGTTCAGCCGGCGCACACGTGCCTCCAGGCGCCCCACGACGCCCCCATCGGCGATGTCCCGCTTGGTGAGGAGAACACGATCGGCGACCGCGACCTGGTTCAGCGCCTCATCCTGTCGGTCCAACGTGGCATCGCCGTTGACGGCGTCCACCGCGGTAACGACCCCGGCGGGATAGAACAGCCGTGCCAGGCCGCCGTCGTTGAGCAGTGTATGGATGATGGGGGCGGGGTCGGCGAGGCCGGTGGTCTCGAGCACGACACGATCGAACCAGGTCCGCCCGGCCCGGGCGTAACGCCAAACCGCCTCACGCAGTGTCCTGACGAGATCGCCCCGTATGGTGCAGCACAGGCAGCCACTCGACATCTCCACGGTCACGCCCGTGTCGCTGTACGCCACCAGCTGGTGGTCGATACCGATCTCCCCGAACTCGTTGATGAGGACGAGTGCGCGCTGCATCGCCGCCTGGCGGACGAGGTGGTTCAACACCGTCGTCTTGCCGCTGCCGAGGAACCCGCTCAGTATCGTCACGGGGATTCGGGTATCGCCCGGTCCGCTCATAGCGCGGAGTCCGCCGTTTCGCCGTCCTCCCCATCCGCCGGGGAAAGGCCGGCGAACCACTCCGGAAAAGGGTCGTACAGGTCCGGGGCCCGCCGGTCGAGGTCACCGATCTCACGGTCGCTCATAAGCGCCTCGTCGAGGCGGGACTCGATCGCCGCGGGGTCGAGGTTCTGGCCGATGAACACCAGCTCCTGACGGCGGTCGCCATAGTCCCCGGCGAAGCCCTCGTGGATCGCGAGCCGGGACTCCGGGTCCCGGGGCCAGTACGCCTGCGGCGTCGCGGACCACCAGTACCCGGCAGGACCGTGGCGCATGATGCCGCCGGCCTGGGACCACAGGCCGGCCATGTCCCAACGCGAGCCGAGCCAGAAGAACCCTTTCACCCGCAATACGTCACCCGGCCAGCCGTCGCTCAGTACCTGCGCCAGGCGGTGTGGATGGAAGGGCCGGCGGCGGCGGTAGGTGAAGCTGGCGATGCCGTATTCCTCCGTCTCCGGAACGTGCTCGCCGCGCATCTCCGCAAGCCAGCCTGGGGCCGTGGCCGCACGCTCGAAATCGAAACGCCCGGTTCCCAGGACCCGGTCGACGGGGACACGGCCATGGACGGCGTGGACGATCTCGGCGTGGCGGTTGAGCTGTCCCAGTACGTGCTCCAGCCGGCGCCTCTCCTCCGTGGCTATCAGGTCGACCTTGTTGATCACCAGCACATCGGCGAACTCGACCTGGTCGATGAGCAGGTCGGAGACCGTGCGATCGTCCCCTTCGCCCATCGACTCGCCGCGCTCCTCCAGGCCCTGGGCCCGTTCCAGGTCCACGGGGAAGGCCGCCGCATCCACCACCGTCACCATGGTGTCGAGACGGGCGACGTCCGAGAGGCTCGCGCCGTGCTCATCCGCGAAGGTGAAGGTCTCGGCCACCGGCATCGGCTCGGAGATGCCGGTCGACTCGATGACGAGATAGTCGAAATGCCCGGCCCGGGCAAGCCGGCCGACCTCGACGAGCAGATCCTCGCGCAACGTGCAGCAGATGCACCCGTTCGTCATCTCGACCATGCGCGCATCCGTGCGGTTGAGCTGGACCTCCCGGCTGGTGAGCGCGGCGTCGATGTTGATCTCGGACATGTCGTTGACGATCACGGCCACACGCCGGCCGTCGCGGTTGTGCAGGAGGTGGCTGAGCAGTGTGGTCTTGCCCGCTCCCAGGAACCCCGAGAGCACGGTAACCGGCAGGCGGCCGTCAGCGGGGGGATCGATGGCTGTCATGATGTTCTTCCGTTCCCGGCCCGCGGTGGCCGGCCCCGGCACGGCGGGTGCGGGGCTGCCGCCGCAGGAGAGTGAATGACACAATTGTTATGTTATATAATAACTAAAATTCCGCAAGCATGTCCGCCCCGGAACCGGGTGTGGGCAGTAACCTGACGAGGGACGAGAGCAACCAATGACGGGCAACCTTCCGGACGTCGCCACACAAGCCGCCGACGAGCACGCCCAGCCCCTGGACTGGGTCGGCATGGAGAATATCGCCCTACCGATCACCCTGCAGGAGCCCGACGGCCTCGCCACCAGCCCCTGCCGTGTCGATATCGGCGTGGACCTCCCGGGCGGCAAGGGCGCGGTCAAGGGCATCCACATGTCGCGTCTCTACCGGATGCTCGAGCGGTTCAGCGCCTCGCCGCTGACCCCGGACTCGCTGACCGCCGTGCTGACGGAGGCCGTGGCGAGTCACCGGGACTGCGAGACCCGTTCGGCGGAATGTACGCTCCGGTTTCCGTTCATGCTGCGACGCCCGGCCCTGGTCAGCGAAGGCCCGGGGGGCTGGCACAGCTACCCGGTCCGGATCCGGGCCCGGCGGGCCGCCGGGGCCGGCCACACCGAGCTGACACTGGCCGTGGAGCTGACCTACTCGTCGACATGCCCCTGCTCGGCCGCGCTGTCACGCCGCGCCCTGGCCGAGGCATTCGCCGACCGATTCCGCGGTACGGATGCGGTATCGGTCGACACGGTAACGAAATGGCTGGAGAAGCACGGTACCCTGGCGGTCCCCCACAGCCAGCGCAGCCTCGCGTGTGTCACCGTGCACCCCGACCCGGCGGCACACGCCCTGGGCCTCGTGACACTGATCGACGCCGTGGAACGGACACTTCACACCCCTGTGCAGACCATGGTGAAACGCCGGGACGAACAGGCGTTCGCCCGTCGCAATGGCGATCAGCCGATGTACGTGGAGGACGCCGGCCGCCTTCTCGCCCGGACACTCTCGCCCCGGTATCCCGGAGTGGCGATCAAGGTGCGCCACCTGGAGAGCCTGCATGCCCACGATGCGGTCGCGACGGTGGACCCGGACGCGGCTGCCGCCGCTGGGTGGTCCCGCGGAGGGACAGGGGAGATATCGCGCGGGTAACAGTGCCGGCCCGGGGGCCGGCACCGGGGGGCGTCGCCGCTCAGCCGCCGCCGGGCTGGCGGGTGCCACTGGCGAATCCGCGGGCCTTGAAGATCCAGGCACCGCCCTCGCCGCCGCGGTCGTTGGAGACGATGTAGACGTCCCTGCCGTCCGGGCTGATCGCGAGGCTGGTGGAGTGCAGGAACCGGCCCTCGTCGTGCCCCGGGAGCAGGATCTGGCCGATCGGGATACCGACGTCGTTGAACACCAGCACCCGCGCCTGTCCGTACATGGAGACGTAGACGTTGCCGTCCGTGTCGGTGCGCATGGAATCCGGACAGCAGCCGGTGAAATGGTAGGGCACGGCGGTGCCGAACGGCGCCACGGTGGTCGGCCCCTTCATCTCCAGGCGGTGCAGCCGGCCGGCGCTGAACTCGGTGGCCCACAGCTTCTCGCCGTCCGGCCCGAGGGCGACACCGTTGGCGATGGCCATGTTCGGCAGCACCGGGGTGATATCGCCGCCGTCCGGGGAGACGTAGTAGACGCCGCCCACGGGCTCGGTCGAAGTGCCCTGGAAGTCGGTGAAGTAGAAGCCCCCATCGTCGTCGAAGACCAGGTCGTCCGGCAGGTAGCCGGCGGAGGCGGGCACCACGGTCTGCATGTCGCTGCCGTCCGGGGCGACGGAGACGATACGCCCGGTGTCCCTGAAGTTGCCCAGGCCCGCGATGTAGATACGCCCGTCATCGCCCACGGCGAGTCCGGCGGAGCCGAGGTCGTTCTTCCCGACCAGCGTCTCCAGCTCGCGCTCGGGGCTCAGGCGGAAGACGCGACCGCCGAAGACCTCCACGAACAGGAGGTTGCCGTCGGCGTCGAAGACCGGCCCCTCCAGCTGCAGCGGCTCGTCGGAGACCTTGAACCAGCGCTTGGCGACGATGGTCTGCAGGTCCTGCTCCGCCGGCGGTATCGGGATCGGGGAACGGATATCCGCGGTATAGGCGAGGGCCTGCACGCCGTCGTCCGCGGCGGACGATACCGCCGGTGTCGCCGTGAGCGCGGCGGCAAGGGCCACCGCAGCGGCGGCTGCCGCTCTCGGGAACGTGCCGATCATTGCTCTTTCCTCCTCGTTGGTGCCGGCCGGGATGGCCGGCGATGCCCTGCCGGCCCCGGGGCGGATCCGCCCCGGGTCACCGGCGGTGCATTTCTTGTCTATCGCGGCACGGGGCGGGCTAGCCCTGGCCGCGCAGCCGGGCGAGGACCGCCTCGGCGATGTCCACCCGCACGGTGCCGCCGG
>NZ_WNXE01000290.1:0-2512 GCF_010993615.1 Arhodomonas sp. KWT
GCCCGGCGTGTGGCCGGGGGCGGGCTGGGCGTGGATCCCGGGGGCCAGCTCGGTGCCGTCGTCGAACGGCTCGAAGGCGTCCGCCTCCCGGTACGGCTTGAGCGAGGCCATGGCGCCCTTGAACATGCCCTTCCGGCCTTCCGGGGCCTTTTCCATGTTCGCCGGGTCGAGCCAGTACGCGCTGTCGTCCCGGTCCGCGCGCACCACGGCGTTCGGGAATACCCGCTCGCCGTCTTGGGTGAGGCCACCGAGGTGGTCCGGGTGCATGTGCGTCAGGTAGACCTCGTCCACCTGTTCCGGGCGGTAGCCCGCCGCCTCCAGGCTGTGCACCAGGTTACCGAGGGTTGGCCCGAACAGGCTGCCGGCCCCGGTGTCCACCAGCACCAGCTCGTCGCCGGTGTTGATCAGGTAGCCGTTCACCGAGGTCTCCGTCGGTGCACTGAGGAAATGCGCCTTCAGGGCCGCCCGGACCTCGTCCGCCGGGGCATGGAGCAGCTTGTCCATCGGCAGCTCGACGGTGCCGTCGGACAGGGCGGTGACCTGGAAGGCGCCCACCTGTACGTGGTAGTACCCCGGATTGCGGGTGTCCGGTGTCGGCGCTGCGGCGGATGCCGCCTGGGTGAAGGCCAGCGGAATGATGGCGGCCAGGGCGAACGCCGTGATCCGCAAGCGATAGCCATGTCTCATGACAGCCCTCCTGATCGTCTCGAATGGTTGTGTTGCGCAGGGCCGAGGTTAGCGCCCCCGGGAAACCGGCCTCCGGAAATTCTGCGTTTCGTGCACGGCCACGTGGCCGTGGGGGGCATCGCTGACAGTGTAGCCGGTGGGGCGCTACAGCCAGCCGAGCAGCGACCACCACAGGTAGGTCAGCGGCAGCAGCACCACCACCGTGATCGCAGCCATCGTCAGCGTCAGGCGGGTCGCCTTGCCGACGGGCTCGCCCGCGAGCAGACAGCCCGCCATCAGGGGTGGGACCTGGTAGGGCAGCAGCATTGTCGAGAAACCGACCACCTGGGTCATCAGCACGGTGTCCAGCGGCAGCCCGGAGGCGTGTGCGATGTCCCCCGCCAGCGGCGTCACCACTGCCACGAGGCCTGCCGCCGTGGTGAACGGGGCGATGGCGATGAAGCCGAGGGCGAGGACGATGAAGCTTTGCAGCGGGTTACCGGGGTCCAGGGGCAGCAGCGGCAGGAGGGCCTCCGCGGCGATGCGCCCGGCGCCGGAGTGGGCGAGGAGCCCGCCGAGGCCGAGGACGCCGGCGAGGTAGAAGAGGATCTCGTAGTTCACCCGGCCGTTGAGCGTGTCCTTCGGCGTGAGCCCGGCCCCCGGTACCAGGCAGACCAGTCCCGCGGTGAGGGCCACCCACGCCGCCGACACGCCGTGCAGCCAGTCCGTCGCCCAGAGTGCCACCGCCGCGGCCAGGATCAGGCCGACGGCCCGTTCCGGCCGGGACAGTGGTGCCTCGGCCACGGCGTCCCTGACGGACTCGCTGCGTGGCCGAGGCCGGTCCGGGAAGAGCAGCAGGATCGCCGCCACCAGCAGCGCCGCGCGCCCCAGCCCGAGCACCGGGAAGTGCAGGAGCAGGTACTCGCCGTAGGTGAACGCCACGCCGTGGACGTGCTCGGCGAGGCCCATGAGGACGACGTTCGGCACGTTCGCGGTGAGGATCGAGAAGGCGGGCTGGTTGCTCCCCAGGATCACTGCCAGGACCATGCCGGTTCGCCCGCGCGTGCCGGGGGCGAACCCGAAGCGCTCGGCGACCTCCGTGGTGAGGGGCACGAGCAGCATGACCCGGGCCATGGACGACGGGATCACGAACGACAGCGCCACGGCGATCCCCACCAGCCCGCCGATGATGAGCCCGTAGCCGCCGTGCAGGCGCTCGCCCACCCGCCGTGCCAGGCGGGTTCCCAGACCGGTGTGGTGCACGGCGATGCCGAGGATCAGCCCGCCGAAAACCAGCCAGAAGGCCTTGGCCTCGAAGCCGCTGAACACGACGGAGGCAGGCGCGGCGTCGAGCAGCATCGCCAGGGCGAAGAACGCCAGGCTTGCCAGGCCGGCGGGCACCGCCGAACTCGCCCACAGCCCGATGGCGAAGAGCGCCAGCCCCGCGGCCACCGCCGCCTCGCGGGGCAGCCACACCGGTCCCGCGAGCACCAGTCCGGCGGCCAGAACGGTGGTGACGAGCGCGGCGATCGTCGGCGGTCTCGGCGAAAACGGTGTCATTGGGCCCTTCCCGGTTCGGATGTGTCGCGGGGGCGCTGCCGCGCCCGGAACGCGTGATGGTACCGCGATCGCACCCCGGTGCCGGGGATGCCATTGCCCCGCCGCGCCGGAACGGCCGGGCGTCATCCCGGACAACGGGGTCGTCGCACCTCGCCCGGAAAGGATCGCGGACGGTGAGCAGGGACGGTCGTGGCGCCGTCAGCCATGGGCTGGTTCAGGGCCGCGATCACACCGGCATCGGGGGAATGTTGCACGCCTGCGGCGCACAACCTACGCGAGGCCCGGC
>NZ_WNXE01000291.1:0-2511 GCF_010993615.1 Arhodomonas sp. KWT
TGAACTACCGCCGGCCCACCGGCCGGACCTTTCACTACTACCTCAACCCGGATCGTGAGGTGGACGCCGGTGCGCAGGAAGTGCACGGCATCACCAACGAGTTCCTCGCGGACAAACCGCGCTTCGAGGACGTCGCGCAGGCGTTCATCGAGTTCATCCGGGACTCGCAGCTCGTCATCCACAACGCGCCGTTCGACGTGGGTTTCATCGACTACGAGCTTTCCCGGCTCGGCGAGGCGTGGGGCCGAACGGCGGACTATGCCGATGTGCTGGACACCCTGGTGATGGCGCGGGACATGCACCCGGGCCAGCGCAACTCCCTGGACGCCCTGTGCAAGCGCTACGACATCGACAACAGCGGCCGCGAGCTCCACGGGGCGCTGCTCGACGCGCAGATCCTCGCCGAGGTCTACCTCGCCATGACCGGCGGTCAGACGGCGCTGTCGCTGGCCCGCCAGGGCAGTGAGGGCGAGGGCGGCGAGGATTATGAGCGGATCCGCCGCCTGCCTGCGGATCGGCCCCGGCTCGCTGTCGTCCAGCCCGACGCGGACGAGCTGGCCCGCCACGAGGCGTGGCTGGAGCGCCTGGACGGCGCCGCGGGTGGCGAGTGCCTGTGGCGGCACATGGAGGCCGAACCGGTGGCGGAGGAGGGTGAATGAGCCTGCAACTCGCCGCGCCGGTCACCGCGGTCACCTTCGACCTCGACTACACCCTCTGGGACCTCGCCGGGGTGATCGAGCACGCCGAGGAGGTCGCGTATGCCTACCTGGATGCCAACTACCCGGCGGTGACCGCCGCGCTCTCGCCGGAGGCCGTCCTCGCGCTGCGCAGCGAGGTCGTGGCGGACCGCCCGGAGATCGCCCACGACGTCTCCGCGATGCGCCGGGAGGCATTCCGGCGTGCCGGGACACGGGCTGGGTACAGTGCCGCGGAGGTGGAGACGCTGGTGGAGGACACCTTCCACGTGTTCGTCGATGCCCGCCACGACATAGTGCTCTTTGACGACGCAGTCCCGGTGCTGGAGTGGCTGCGTGCCCGCGGTGTGCGCCTGGGTGCGCTCACCAACGGCAACGCGGACATCCGCCGCCTGCGCATGGACGGTTATTTCGACTTCGCCCTGGCGGCGGTGGACGTCGGCGCGGCCAAGCCCTCGCACCTGGTCTTCGAGGCCGCGCGGGGCCACGCCGGCGTGTCCATGGGCGAGATCGTGCACGTGGGTGACGATCCGCACAGCGATGTCATTGGTGCGGCGGCGGCGGGCATGCAGCCCGTCTGGCTTAATCGCGACGGCGGGGCGTGGCCGGCGGAGGCGCCGGCGCAGCCGCCGTGCGTCGAGATGGATTCCCTGTGGGCGCTGAGGGACGCCCTCGCGCCGCTGATCGAGTGAGGCGCAGTGATGAGCACGGCCAGCACTGCCCAGGCGACCAGCACCTCGCCCCCGGATACCGAGGCCGCCCCGATCCGGGTCGGCGTGAGCGCCTGCCTGCTCGGTGAGCAGGTGCGCTTCGACTCCGGGCACAAGCGCGACCGCTTCGTCGCCGACGTCCTCGCGGACTACTTCGAGCTCATCCCGGTCTGCCCGGAGGTGGCCATCGGGCTGGGAACCCCGCGGCCGCCGATCCGCCTCGTGGGGGATCCCGACTCGCCCCGGGCCGTGGGCACGCGGGATGCCGGCAAGGACGTCACGACCGACCTCGCCGACTACGGCCGCACCATGGCGCGGCGGCTCGAGGGCATTAGCGGCTACATCCTCAAGAGCAAGTCGCCGAGCTGTGGCATGGAGCGGGTCAAGGTCTACACCGACACCGGCCATCCCGCCGGCAGCGGCACCGGCATCTACGCCGCCGAGATCATGCGTGCCAACCCCATGCTCCCGGTGGAGGAGGAGGGCCGGCTCAATGACCCGGTACTGCGCGAGAACTTCATCGGCCGGCTGTACGCCTATCACCGCTGGCAGTGCCTGATGGCGGAGGGCATTACCCCCGAGGCGCTGGTGGACTTCCACACCCGTCACAAGCTCATCCTCATGTCCCACAGCCCCGAGCGCCTGCGCGAGCTCGGGCGGCTCGTGGCGCGGGCGGGCAGCGAACCGGTGGAGCCGCTGGCCGAGGCCTACGGCGAGGCGTTCATGGCGACGCTGCACCATCGTGCCACGCGCCGCCGGCACACCAACGTGCTCCAGCACCTCATGGGCTACCTCAAGGACCACCTCGATGGCGACGACAAGGCCGAGCTGCTGGAGCTGATCGAGGACTACCGCATCGGCCGGGTGCCGCTGATCGTGCCCGTCACCCTGATCAAGCACCACTTCCGCCGGCATCCGGAGCCGTACATCGACCGCCAGCTCTACCTGCACTGGCAGCCTGCCGGGCTGTCGCTGTGGAATCACATCTGAGGGACAGCGCCCATGAGTGCACGCCGTTTCGGACTCATCGTCATCGGTGACGAACTGCTCTCCGGCAAGCGCCGCGACAAGCACTTCCCCAAGCTCGTGGAGCTGCTCGGCGCGCG
>NZ_WNXE01000292.1:0-2503 GCF_010993615.1 Arhodomonas sp. KWT
GTCGGCATACGGCCGGCGCACGCACACCCGCCCGCGCCTTCCCGCCTGGCTGCTGCCGGTGGTGGTTGCCGTCTTCGGGCTGACCGTGAGCCTGTTGGTGACCTATGCCGCGTACCACCATGAGCGCGGGCGCGCGGACACGGCCTTCCGCATCGCCGCGCGTGAACACGTCACCGCCATCACCCAGACCTGGCGCCAGCAGTTCGCGAGCGTTCGCGAGATCGCCGATCTGTTCCAGGTCAAACAGGTCGTCACCCGCAAGGATTTCTCCCGCCTCGCCCGCTCCATCCTCGCCCGCCACCCCACCATCGAGGCCCTGGAATGGGTACCGCGCATCACGCACCTGGGCAGAGAGATTTTCATCGCACGGGTCCGTGCCGAATTCCCCGGCTTCACCATCCGGGACTTGAGCGCCACCGGCGAGCTGGTGCGCGCGCCGAGGCGCGAGGAGTACTACCCCATCCTCTACGTGGAGCCGTTCACCGAGAACCGGCGCGCACTCGGATTCGACCCGTCGGATAACGAGGCGCGCAGCAACGCCATACGCGCCGCCATCGACCGTGCCGAACTCTCCGCAAGCGCGAGCACCTCCCTGGTCCAGGATTCGGGCAACGAACCGGCGATCCTCGTGTTCGTGCCGGTATTCCAGCACAACGGCAACATCCATACCCGCGGCACACGGGGATTGGCGGAGGGTGTCTTCAAGGTGCACGCGCTGGTCACCGACGCCCTCGCGGTGCTTCGCTCCCAGGGCCTGAGGATCACGGTAAGCGACGTTACCGGGCGCGACAGCCGCGAGACACTGCACACCCGGACGTTCGAGGACGATCCCCCGGCCTGGTACCAGTGGTCCGGCGGGCAGCATCTGGCACACGTCTGGAGCACCGGCGGCCGGACCTACAGCGCAGCCGTGGCGGCTACCGGCGCCCGCTTTGCCTACGACCTCCGCGGACCCGCCGTGGCGCTCGGCCTGTCGCTGGGACTCACGGCGCTCGCCACCTGGCTGGTCGGTCAGATGACCCGCCGGGAACGCGCGGTACGGGAACTCGCCGACCAGCGCGCGACCCAGCTCGATCACCTGAGCCGTCACGACGCACTCACCGGGCTGCTCAACCGCGCCGGTTTCCAGCAGGAGATCGAGCTGGCGCTCTCCCGGGTCCGCGAGGAACCCACACGCCAGACCAGTCTCTGCCTGGTGGACCTCGACCAGTTCAAGCTCATCAACGACGTCTGCGGCCACGAGGCTGGCGACGCCCTGATGCGCCGCCTCGCCCGCCGCCTCTCGGAACTGATCGATACCGGCGACTGCGTCGCCCGCCTGGGGGGCGACGAGTTCGGGATCCTGCTCCACAGGCACGGCGCCGAACAGGCGCGCGAAGCCGCGGCGCGTTATCTCCACACAGTGGAGACCACGCGCTTCAGCTGGGGGGAGCGGCTGTTCCCGGTAACAGCGAGCGCGGGGATCGTCGAGATCAACGCGGGCACGGAGTCCACGGCATCGGCCATGAGCAAGGCGGATGCGGCCTGCTACATCGCCAAGGATCATGGCCGCAACCGCATCCACGTCTTCCGCGAGGACGATCACCTCAGCGATCGCTACCGCACCGAGATGACCTGGGTGAGCGCCATCCGCGAGGCACTGGACGAGAACCGCCTGAGCCTTTACTGCCAGCCGATCCTCCCGTGCCGGCAGGGCGGTGGTAAAGGCGAGTCCCGCCGGCGCCGTCTGGAGCTGCTGCTGCGCATGCGTGACCGTGACGGCGAAATCATCGTCCCGGGGACCTTCCTGCCCGCTGCGGAACGCTACGGACTGATGCCGAGCATCGACCGCTGGGTGGTGGGCAACCTCATCCGCACGATCCGCCCCCATGACCGCAAGGACACCCTCTGGTTCGTCAACCTGTCGGGGCAGACGCTGGGCGACCTGACGTTCTGCGACTTCATCCTGCACACGCTCCACCACCACGACATGGCACCGGAGTCGCTGTGCTTCGAGATCACGGAGACCGCAGTAATCTCCAACCACGCCACCGCACGCACCTTCATCCAGCGCCTGCGCAGCGTCGGCTGCCGCTTCGCGCTGGATGACTTCGGCAGCGGCATGGCGTCGTTCAGCTACCTCAAGGAACTGGAGGTGGATTTCCTCAAGATCGACGGCGGCTTCGTGCGCGGCATGCCCAACGACCGCCTGGACCGCGCCGTCACCGGCGCCATCCAGCGCCTCGCCCGGGAACTCGGGATCTCCACCATCGCGGAATTCGTGGAAGACGAGCGTATCTTCCGCGAGGTACGCGAACTCGGCATCGATTACGCCCAGGGATATCTCTTCGGCCGCCCCACCCCCATCGAGCGCTACCTGCACCGGCCGCGGGGTCCCAACCTGACCATCATCCACGGCCACCGGCCGAGCTGATCCCGCGTACCCTACCCTGCGCCGGTCACGGACTCTTCGTTCCGGGATCCCCGCCCCTCCTCACCGCGAACCGGAGCCGCGGCAAGCAAT
>NZ_WNXE01000293.1:0-2489 GCF_010993615.1 Arhodomonas sp. KWT
CCGCTGTAGAGCGCCAGTGCGTCGGCAAGTCGGCGCTCTTCGTCACCCGCTTCCGCGGCCTCGGCCTGGAAGGCCCAGGCGTCGACCCAGACACGGTCGCCATCCAGGCGAACGCGCCCGCCCTCGCTGACCACCGCCTCGGAATCGTCGAGGATACGGTCACGCAGGCGGTGCACGGTGACGTAAAGACTGTTCAGCGCCTTCTCCCGACCGCTCTCCGGCCATAGCGCCTCGGCGAGGCGTTCCTGCGACAGGCCCCGGGGGCCGGCAAAGACCAGCCAGGCGAGTAGCGCCCGGGGCAGCGGCCGGCCGCGACCGCTCTCGCCCCGCGTCTCGCCGTCGACGATCACACGGAAACCGTCGAAGACCACGATGCGGCAACGCCACGGCCAGTGCCGGCGCAGCGCGCCGTCCGCCGGCGGCGCCAGCGAACGGGTGCGGATCAGCCAGCGCGCATAATCCGGCGCGACGTCATGTGCCAGCGCGAGGGCGCAGAGGTAGGAGAGCTCGTCGGCGCGCACCATCAGCGGGAAGAACATGCGCTGGCGTTCGCCGGCGGCGAACGCCCGACGCAGGTACGGCAGGGCCCGCTCCGGGTGCCGCGTGTACAGCGGGATACGTGCCAGCGCGAGGTACATGAACACCTCGAGGAAATCGCTGGGAAACCCCTGCGAATGCCGCCGTGCCGCGGCGGCCATACGCACCGCGGCACGCACGTCGCCGGCCTCGGCGAGCATTGCCGCGTGCAGGCCGCGGAAGCCCGAGGAGATCACCACGGACCCGTGGCGCTCGCCGACGGTGATGCTCTCGCCGGCGTGGGCGCAGGCCTCGTGCACATCCCCGCGAAGCCATGCCTGGCCGGAGAGGAAATGGGCCTGGAAGGTGTCGTAGAACGGCCGCGCCGCCTTGCAGTCGGTGCGCATGAACCAGGCCATCCAGTCCGCCAGGGCCTCCGCGTCATCGAAGCACAGGGCGGCGTGCAGCGGCGGCACGGCGCAGTCCCAGGTACCGATGCCATACTCGCGGATCAGCGCCCGGCCCTCCTCCGCCTCGGCGAGGCAACGCTCGCGATCACCGTCGAAGAGCAGCGCGCACAGCGCCGTGAAGGTCTTCCACAGGCAGCGCGCGAGCGGCGAGGCCCGCTCGACCGCGTCCTGCTGCACGTCCATCACCGCCATGACCCGGTTCGCACCGGCGCGACGGCCGAACTGCCAGGTATTGAGGTAGAGGAGCTGGCAGGCGAGCATCACCCGCTCGTTGTCCGGCATGGGGCCGGATAGCGCACTCAGCGCCTCGCGCTCCCAGCGCTCCAGCGACGGGTCGAGCGGCCGCCCGTAGCACAGGGCGGCGACCATGCCGCGGAGCACCGTCAGCCACAGCGGCCGGGGCAGGTGCTCGCGGAAATCCGCCTCGAAGCGCAGGAACTCGTCGATCCAGTACTCGTACTTGGAGACGTGCGCCCACTCCAGCCAGATACTGTCGACGATGCCGCTCCAGGCGATCGCCATGTGGGCATAGTCCCGCGCCTCGCTCACCGCCTCCCAGGCCTCGGCGAGCAGCCCGCGGGCCATCGCCGTATCCTGCAGCAGCAGGCACATCCCCTCCCAGAGGGTGAGGATGGGATCGGCACGGCGGCGCTGCTCCGGCAGGGCCTGCAGCCATCCGAACAGGGTGTCCCCGCGGCCGCTCTGGAGCATCGCGCCGGCAACGCTCTTGACACCGTTCGCAAGCGCCTCGTCGTCGCCGGCCGCGAGGAACAGCCGCGCCGCCTCGCTCCAGTGGCCGCGCTGCCAGAGCACACGCCCCCAGCGCGCGTTGGCCTCGGCCAGCGCCGCGTCGCCGGAGCGCTGCTCACCCTCGCGGCGGAGAAAATCCCGGAACAGGTCGTGGAAGCGGCACAGGCTGCCACCGGCGCCGTCCGCTTCGGTGAAGATGAAGGCATGCTCGCGCTGCAGCCGCGCCAGCCGCTCGGCAGCGTCGGCGACACCGGTGGCCTCTGCGGCGGCATCGACCGGGAAGTACGCCGGCAGCGCACAGGCCCGCAGCAGGAGCTGGTCGTCCGGGTCCAGCGGGGCAAGGATCTCGTGGCCGAACCAGTCGGCCAGTGGCCGCCGGGCGTCGCGCTGGTCCGGCAGTGCGCCGGTACGGCGGTAGTGCTCGAGCAGCAGCATCACGCCCACGGGCCAGCCGCGGGTGGAGTCCAGCAGCTGCTCACCCACCGTCCCGCCCATGCCCTCGCTGTCCAGCAGGGTCTCGGTCTCGCACCGGTCGAAGGCGAGCATGCTCTCATCGATGACCCGCAGCTGCCCGCGCCCGCGCAGCGGCGCCCATGCCGGTGGCGGCTCGTGCCGGCTGGCGATGACGAGGCGGAGCCGCCCGTCGAGGGCTTCGGTGAGGATCGCGAGCACCGCGTGGATCGGGTGTTCGGCGTCGAGCCGGTGCAGGTCGTCGAGAAACAGCAGGGTCTGCGCGGGGAGATGCCGGACGAG
>NZ_WNXE01000294.1:0-2472 GCF_010993615.1 Arhodomonas sp. KWT
GACCCCATCAAGACCTCCATGCTCGTGGACCGTGAGCATGGCCGGCCGCTGGAGGTGGACGCCATCTGCGGCCCGGTTATCGAGCGAGCGCGCCGCCTCGGCGGCGATGCCCCGGCCACGGAAATGGTTGCCGCCCTCCTCGACCGGGGCATCTGGTCCACCGACGGCGGCGCCGTCGCCTGAGGCCACGGCGGGACGATGCCGGCCCGTGCAGGCGTACGCACACCACTGCTGACCACCGCGGCGCTGGCGGTGCTCGGCGTGATCCTGCGGGCACTCGCCCTGCTCGTCGCCCTCGCGGGCCTGGACGGCCCCCCGCCGACGATACCCGCCAACCTCCCGGATGTGCTCGGACACAGCGCTACCGCGGTCTTCGCACTCGCTGCCGTCGCCGCGGCATGGAGTGTGGTGTGCGCCGTGGCGGTCCGGTGGCGCTAGTTCCCGGCGGACAGGGACACCGCGAGCACCGCCACGACGGTCCGGAGGATCCAGACGCCGATCGGCAAACCAGCCTCGTGACCGACCCCGGGCGACACCGTCGTGGCTGTCGGTTGCCAGGGGCAGCCAACCTACTCGAACCTTGCCCTGCGCAGCGCTGGCGGAACGCACGCACATCGGGGTTATGGCGCCGGCCGCTCAAGGCAATCGACACAGCCGGCATCGCGGGACGGGATGTTGGCTGCCAGGAGCAGCCAACCTACTCGAGCCTTGCCCTGCGCAGCGCTGGCGGAACGCACGCACATCGGGGTTATGGCGCCGGCCGCTCAAGGCAATCGACACAGCCGGCATCGCGGGACGGGATGTTGGCTGCCAGGAGCAGCCAACCTACGCGGCAGTGCATCCGGCACAGCGATTCCACAAGACCCGCCGTCCCTGGAAGAACCCTCTCCCCCGACCCTTCTCCCGCGAGGGGAGAGGGGTATGACGTGGCGGTAGGTCGGCTGCTCCTGGCAGCCAACATCCCCGCTCAAGGCTGTCCGGCGGCACCCGCCTCTCCAGGGCCTGACTCGAGGCGGCGCGTCTACTAGGCGCTGAGGTAATAGGTTCCCTTTCCGGCGCGCTTGGCGTTGTACATCGCCTGATCCGCCGCTTTGAGCAGCGCCTCGGGATCACCGCCACCAGCGGGACCGACGGCCGCGCCCACGCTCGGGCGTATGGCCACCGAATGCGTGCCGAGCTGGACAGGTTCGTCGAACTGCTCCAGCACGCGGCCGGCAACACCGCGTGCGGTGGCCTCGTCGGCGTCCGCGAGCACCACCACGAACTCGTCACCGCCGACCCGGGCCACGGTGTCGTCCGCGCGCAGGGCCTTGCGGATGCGCGCGACCGCCGCAACCAGCAGCTCATCACCGCAGGCGTGACCATAGGTGTCGTTGATCGCCTTGAAATCGTCGAGGTCGAGCAGCAGCACCGCCGTGCGGCTGCCGGCACGGGCATCACCGGCGCGCAGGGCGGCGAGCCGGTCGTCCAGCAGCGTGCGGTTGGCCGCGCCGGTGAGATCGTCGTAGAGCGCGCTCCGGCGCAGCCCCTCGATGCGGTCCTGGCGTTCAAGGGCGAAGCCGGTAAGGTCGGACAGTTCGTCGAGAAACTCCGCCTCCCATTCCACCGGCAGTCCCGTACGCTCCAGCAGAACCACCAGGCACCCCAGCGCGCCGCCGTCCTGTGCGCGCAGGGGCCAGCACCACACCCCGCGGACACCGCAATGCCGGGCCAGCCGGGCGCATTCACCGCGCCACTCGTCCGCCCCGAGATCCGCGGCCATCACCTGACGGTTGTTCGTGACGGACGTCGCCCATGGGGCGCGGGTGTCATCCGTGGCCAGCGCATCGATGAACGCCTGAGTGCCGTCACTGCCGGCAACCGCACTCTCGACGTCGAGTCCGTCGTTGTGCCGGTGCATCACCAGCACACCGGCACGGGGCCGATGGGTGCGCACCACCTCGCCGACACCGCGCAGGAGCTCGGGCAGCGGCTTCTCCAGCACCACCTGTTTAAGCAGCCTCGCCTGTGCCTGGCGCAGGGCGTGATCCGCGTACTGATGGGTGACGTCGGCGATCACGGACAGACACACCGGGCGGCCACCGTACTCGAACCGCTCGCTGCTCACCGAGGTACGTCGCAACACCCCCTCTGTGGTGAGGATCGGCCATTCCCCGCGCACGCGCAGCCCGTCGTGAATGACACGCCGGAAGCTCTCCGCGACGTCTTCACGGTAATGCACCGGCGTGAGATCCAGGAACGAGCTACCGGTTAGCGAGGCGGGTTCGCCTCCGAGGAGACGGGCGACATATCCGTTCAGGTCCAGGAAGACCCCGTCCTCATCGAGGAATGCGAACCCCACGCCGACCACGCGCTTCATGACCGGGATCAGATCCGCACTGAGCCCCGAGGCCGGCATGGCGAGCGGCGTTACCGCGGTATTCACGCCGTCACGCACGAGGTCGCCGAGCACACGCAGGCCACAGACGACAT
>NZ_WNXE01000295.1:0-2467 GCF_010993615.1 Arhodomonas sp. KWT
GCCTCGCCGCCTGCCGGGGCCGCCTGCGCCGCACCGATGCCCAGGATCAGGGCAACAACGAAAACACTCGACACGTGCCTTGCCATGATCATCACCTCTGCCTGTATTTGCCGGGAGGAAGGCAACGCCAAGACTCTCACGTAATCCGAATCCGGACTATCCGTAAAAACACCTAACCGCCGGTCGCCCGGAGCCGACAGGCAGCCCCCAGCATCAGGAAAAGCAGATGAGACCACGGCCAGGTGGCGGAACGGTCCCGATGGAACGGCAACCCGGGGTGAGACGGGCCATCGTGTCAGTGAGGAGTACGGCCCGCGTCGGCGGCGCCGTCACGCGCCCGCCGCCCGGGCGGGCGGCGGACATGATCGGAATGCGGATCGGGGCGGGACAGGGCGCGTCCTCGCAGACACGCCCCGTACCATGGCTACCCCCCGACGCTCAGGCCGGCCTGATCGACCATCCAGTGGATGGCCTCGCGGATCTCCTCCTCGGAGGCGGAGCCCTTCTGGGGCGGCATGTTGTTGAAACCGTTGGAGGCATGGTTCACGAGGGTGTCCATGCCCTTGTCGACACGCGGCGACCAGGCCGCCTTGTCGCCGATCTTCGGCGCCCCCAGCGTGCCACTCTGATGGCAGGCGGCACAGACCTGGTTCACCACCTCCTCACCGGAGCGCGGCCCGCTGCTGGCCTCCTCCTGACCGCCGCCGGCGGCGAGTTCCGGCATGGCCTCGCCGGTGAGGCGGACCTGTCCGACCGGTTCGAGGTTCTGCGCCGCCCGCTCGGCCGTGAACTGCCGGCGTTCCTCGGTATTGCCGTCGTAAAGCGTTGCCGCAATGATGGCCAGCACCACCGCCGTCACCACGAGGCCGCCGATGACGACGATGAAATTGCGAATGAACTTTCTGTCTTCCTGGCGACTCACCGCGTCCCCCCAAAGAGTCAGTGCCAGACACCGGCCACGCCGGGTCTGCTAGCGGAGTAAGGGGCAGGGACCCCGAACGGAAACGAGGGCAGAGTATATCGAGAATGGCCAGTGGCGAAAACTCGCCGGCCACAGGCCGTACCGATGCTTGGACATCACCCCGGCGACGCGATATTCTGTGCCTTCTCAACGCGCCCGTAGCTCAGCTGGATAGAGCGTCGGCCTCCGGAGCCGAAGGTCGCAGGTTCGAATCCTGCCGGGCGCGCCAGATTCGCGATGAGCCCGGCCGCGCACCGGGCTTTTTCGTTAGGGTCCGCACGGTCACGGCCCGGGCACGTAGCTCAGCCCCAGCGTGGGCCGGACACCGCGATAGTCGATCACGCCGTCCTCGTAGCGGACCGCGAACACCGACGACAGGCTCGCCCGCCACGCCCCGCCCCACAGGCGCCAGTCCAGTGCAATGCTCGCCCGGCGGTGGCGTGTCACCGAGTGCTCGATCCGGTTGCGGGTCATGCCACCGGCCAGTCCGGCACGCAGGGTTGCGTGGCGGATCAGCTGCCAGACGTAGTTCGCACTGAGGGCCCGGGTCACACGCTCGATCTCGCCGAGCTCGTCCTCGCGGTGGCTCACGAAGGCATCGGTGGAGAAGTCGCCGGGACCCATCGACCCGGTCAGCGACAGCCCGGTCAGCCGGACATCCACCGGGTTGTCACTCTCCAGCGCCTCGCGCACGTAACGGACCCGGGCCCGCGCGGCGAGCCCGCCGGCCAGGCGCCAGCCCCCCTGCAGCGCGGTGATGCGCTGGTCCGCCGGGATGTCGGCTCCCGCGGGCCGGTAATCCTCGCCGTAACGCTCGTAGGACAGCCGCCAGTCATACGGCAACATCCCGCCTTCACCGCTCAACGCCAGGAACCGGGCGGTGTCGGCGTGACCGTGCCCGCCAGCGGCGTCGTAGTCACCACTGAAACGCCCGTACTCCATCTCCATGGAAAGCCGCTGGCCGGCGACGGTGAGATCCCTCTGCCAGCTCAGGCTCCCGACGTCCTGGTTGATGCCTTCCAGCGCTGGCACCTCCGCCGCCGGCCCGTCGTAGCGGATCGCCGAGAGCGACACGGCACCGACGATGGTGTCCTCGATACGCCAGCGCCCGCCGCTGTAGCGTGAGCCGCCGCCTTCGCCGCTGCCGGAAAACAGCCGCATCGACTGGCTCGGCCCGGTGGTACGCGGGCGGAACAGCACCGACGCACCATCGATGGAGCGGTTGAAGGTGCGCGCGGAGGTGTCCACCGAGAGGTCTCCCGCCTTGACGCGGAAGGGCACGGGGGCCTGGTCGTTCTCCCAGGTCAGGCTGGCACGGCGCACGCTACCACTGCGGTAACGGCCGTCGTCTCCGGCCAGGGCGCCGGAGAAATCCCCCCGCAGCGTGCCGTAGGCGGAGAGACGCCGGTCGCTGCGCAGATGCAGCTCGTCGGCCGCGAAGGCCTCACTTGCGCTTACGCTGACCGGATCCCCCTCGATGCCGCGCCGCTCGACACGCAGGGCCTC
>NZ_WNXE01000296.1:0-2467 GCF_010993615.1 Arhodomonas sp. KWT
CTCTCCCGTGAAGGGAGAGGGGCTTAGCGAGCATCTGCCGGTGATGCGCGGTGCAATGGCGTGGTTTCGCGGGTTAGCCGGGACGGAGGAGTAGGCGCGGCCTTCCGTTCCCCTCTCCCCTTGCGGGAGAGGGGGCAGGGGAGAGGGGGAGCCCGCAGCAGATCCCGGCCCTCGCCAAGTAATGCGTCCAGCGCCTCGCCGCCCGCAGTAGCCTTTCGAGTGTGAGTGACCATGGCTTCGCCCTCCCAAGGGGATTCAGGTGGTCGGTTAACCAACCCGAATACCATGGCCGCTCACCTCGCTCTAGCGTCTGCACATAATTCCGCACACTACTTATCTGCCGGTGGTGAGCGGTGCAATGGCGTGGTTTCGCGGGGTAGCCGGGACGGAGGAGTAGGCGCGGCCTTCCGTTCCCCTCTCCCCTTGCGGGAGAGGGGGCAGGGGAGAGGGGGAAGCCCGCAGCAGATCCCGGTCCTCGCCAAGTAATGCGTCCGGCGCCTCGCCGCCCGCAGTAGCCTTTCGAGTGTGAGTGACCATGGCTTCGCCCTCCCAAGGGGATTCAGGTGGTCGGTTAACCAACCCGAATACCATGGCCGCTCACCTCGCTCTAGCGTCTGCACATAATTCCGCACACTACTTATCTGCCGGTGGTGAGCGGTGCAATGGCGTGGTTTCGCGGGGTAGCCGGGACGGAGGAGTAGGCGCGGCCTTCCGTTCCCCTCTCCCCTTGCGGGAGAGGGGGCAGGGGAGAGGGGGAAGCCCGCCGGGATCCCTGTCAGGCATCGGTCTGCCTGGTCCGGGCCGCGGGCCGCGGTGTGCCCCGGTCCCGTTCGTCCGGCGTTAGCCCTTGCCGCCGTTGATCACCCCGTACTCAGCGGGCGTGCGCATGTAGAACAGCGGCACGCCTTCGTCGGAGACCCGCGAAAGCAGGGCGTCGACCTGATCGGTGGACAGCGCGAACATCACCGCCACCGGCACGTCGCCGGCGAGTTCCAGGAAGTGCTGCTCATGCTGCACGCCGTGCCGGCCGAAGCCGGCGATTGCCCGGAATGCCGAGCCGCCGTGCAGCCCCATATCCTGCGCGGTGTCGAGGAGCCAGCGGTATAGCAGCTTGCCGTGAAGCCGGCGGTTTTCGTGCACAAAGAAGGTCAGTCGTTCACCGTTCATGGTTCCCTCCGTCGGATTCACGCGTTCACCCGGAACAGCCAGAAGACCAGCGCCATACCCATCGCGGTGACCAGCAGGCTGCCCAGCACATGGAGGCCCACCGCGGCGGAGGCCCAGAGATAATCGGCGCGGCGCAGCGCCGTGACCACTTCCGCAGAGAACGTCGAAAACGTGGTCAGCGCCCCAAGAAAGCCGGTCACCACCATCAGTCGGAACTCCGGTGGCACGGCCGTCGTGCGCGAGAACAGCTCCAGTGCCAGGCCGATGAGTAGGCCGCCGCACAGGTTCGCGGCGAGGGTGCCCAGGGGCAGCGAGGGGAAGTAGGGGTTGAGCCAGGCCCCGAGTGCCCAGCGGCACCACGCACCCAGCGCGGCGCCGCCGCCCACGGCGGCCATCGAAATCCACGGCATGAACAGGACCTCCTGTCGGCGACCCGGGACGGACGTGTGCCGTCACGGGGATTAACAGTGTTCAGGTCCCATCAGCTCCGCTGGAGCGGTTCGGGGAGGGGAGCCATCTCCGCGTGTGTCGTCGGAGGACAAGGATACCGTCGCGTGTGCGCCGGGGGAATCCCCGTCGCGGCGGGGCCCTCTCCCCAACCCCTCTCCCGTGAAGGGAGAGGGGCCCGGACGGGCGTTTGCCGGCGACAAACGATGTCACGGCGCTGTTCCGCCGGGTGCAGGGTGGGTCCCGTAGGTCGGCTGCTCCCGGCAGCCGACACGTGTCGTGGGGCCGGTGTTCTGCGTCTCCCGCCCCCCGCTCGAAAGCGGACGGACGTGGACGGGCATGGTCACGGCCCTTGGCGCGCGATGCCCCCGACGTTGTGGGCGGCCGTCGCACACGGCCTGCGGCCGTGCACGACCTACCCGAGGGGGCGTTGGCCGGCAGGAAGGTTGGGCGCGGAAGGCCTGCAACGTCCCCGGGCCGAACCGGGGAGGGGCCGGCGCAGTGAGCCGGGCCGCGGATGCGGTGTCACGGGGCCCTCTCACGTGAAGCCGGAGAAGCGTGGTGCGTGCCGGTCGGAGGACTCTTTGCGAATTGAATCGGGCGGTTCCGGGGATGTCGCACACGGCCCGTGGCCGTGCACGACCTACCCGCGTTCGCGCCTTGCGAGGGGGTGGCGACTCCCTGGTAGGTTGTGCGCCGAAGGCGTGCAACGTCCACGTGAGCCGAACGCCGGCTCAGCCTGAACCCATAGGGGCCGGGGGGTGCCGTCCGTGGCATTGTACGCCCCGCCCTCGGCCGCCTAACACGGCCCCCGCCTTTACTGTTTATCCCGCCGACGTGCAATGAGCCGTGG
>NZ_WNXE01000297.1:0-2455 GCF_010993615.1 Arhodomonas sp. KWT
TAGACCGGCGGTATGACGTACCGTCCGTCCCCGTCGATGAAGCCGTAACGGCCGCCGCTGGCCGCGTAGGCCAGGCCGTTGTCGGCGGGCAGCCCGAGGTCCGAGTAACGTCCCGGGATCTCCCGGCGTTCCCCCGAGGCGTCTACCCAGAACCCGTCCTCGCCATCGGTTCGGCTCACCATCGCCGTATCGCCGTGGAACACGCCGGCCTTGCCGTCAACGATGAGGGTGATCTCGCCGTTCGGATCGGCGTATTTCGTTTTCGTCACCCCGCCCTCGTGCACACGCCCTATGATGTGGGACGCAGCGGTCGGCCAGCGCCATTCGCCGTCCGGCAGGGTCGCGACGACGCTGCCCTCGGCATCGATGATCTCCGCTCCCTCGCCGCTTGAACGCAAAGCCCTTTGCGGATCGGCATGGAAAACACTGCCCGTGCCGGGTTCGAGCCCAATGGCCCATTCGTGGTCGTCACCGAGGTAGCCGACGGCGGGGCGACGCCGCAGCCTCAGCAAGTCGCCCATGACGGTGAACGTCGCCTCGTCGCCATCGAAAAGCACCTCCCCGGACGGACTCAGCAACTTGTGGACACCGGCCGGACCGTGTGCCCGGACCTCGACACTGCCGTTGTCGAGCACCGTCGCGGAAAGCAGACCTTCCGTATAGGGAACGATCGTCTCGCCGTCCGCGTCGACCAGCGCTCGGGGGATGTCCTCGAACGGGTCGCTCCCACGGCGCCGCTGAACGATCCACAGCTGGCCGTTGACCGGCTCAACCGCGGCATACGCCGGCGCCAGCACCCACTCGCCGGCCCTGTCGATCACACCGGTCTTCCCTTCCGGCGAGACCGCCGTGGCCTGACCGTCGTGAAAATCCCCCACGTCCTGGAACCGGGGTTTGGTGATCGGTTGCTGCGAGGTGAGGTCGTAGAGACTGAACAGCGCCTCCGCCGCGGCGCTCCTGCGATAACGCATGATTCCGGGGGCGACCACCGACATGCCGAAGCCGTTGGGTATGTCGAAGAGCTGCCCCGAGCGGTCCACGACCCGGGTCACGCCATCTCCGTACACAAGGGCATTGCCGTGGTGGAAATCATCGATATGCTCCTGCCCGGCGGCGAGGATGACCGAACCCTGCCCGTCGAGGATCCCGACGCCTTCGTCGGTGTGAAACGCGAAGCGCCGCCCACGCACGGGCCCGCGGATATCGAGCGACTCGACCTTTTGCCAGTCTTCGTGGAATTCGAGCTGGCCGTCGGACATCAACATGCCGGCACCGGGCCCGCAGTGGCAGTACCGGCTCTCGCTGATCAACGCAATCGCGGCCGGATTGTCCCCGGCCCCGCCCTCCGCCGTTTCCAGGGGCTCGATATGGTGGTTGCCGAGGCGTTTGCGCGTGGCCTCGTCGAGCAGGGGACGCCCGTGCGGATCGACGATCTGGATTAGCGCCTTGTCCCGGTCGCGGAACCACGTCCACGCGCCGTGACGCTCGGCGTAGGCGATCTGCCCGAACCAGTCGCGGCCGTCCTTGCTGTCCTCGCCGGTGAGATAGGTGCCGGATCCGAGAATCACGCCCGCCAGCGTCTCGCCGTCGAACACCACCAACAGGCCGGCGGAACGAACCGGTTTGGGAGTGAGCCCGGAGGCGAGCACGACCGGCTCGTCGAACGCCGGTCCGATGACCTTCGTGCTGTCGCCCCCCGAATCGACCAGGAAGGAACCCATTGCCCTGACGCGACTGTCAGCCTCCCCACCGAATTCGGCGATTCGTTCGCCCTGGAGATCGAAGACGGCATTACGGCCGTCAGGCCACGTAACGCGCCAGAAATCGCCCCTACGCCGCACGGCTGCGCCGTCCTTCCCCACAGCGCTGCCATCCTGGCGAATCAGTGCATCGCCCTCGGGACCGCCCGCAGCCAAGGCCGCCGCCCCGGACTCCGACGGCGCGCTGATATCCCTGTAATCCGGTTTGATCTGCCATTCCAGATCCCGGTCGATGAGTCCGTACCGGCGATCGCGGCGTGCGATGAACAGCCCCGCCGACCCGAACGGCTCGACCAGGGTGATCCCCTCGGGTACGGCGAGCGTCTCTCCATCGGCGTTCTCGTAGGTGGCTCCGTACTCGACCTCGACCCGCACGGGGGTACCGTCGCCGACACGGATTTGGTTCACATGATCGTGCAACTCGACGTTGAGGGCTGCCCCCGAACGGTCGATGAGCACCCACTCGCCGTCACGGACAGCGGCCGCGATACCGTTATCCCGGAAAGCCCGAACGTCCTCGAACTGTGGTTCGATGGCCCATTCGCCCCGGCGATCGATATAGCCCCACTGCTCGCCGTCGTAGGCGCCGGCCAGTCCGCCGTGGAAATCGGTGACATCCTCGAACCGCGGCGGGATTGCCAGTGCGCCCGCTGTATCGATGAATCCCCAGCGATACTCGGCGAAGCCGTCGACGG
>NZ_WNXE01000298.1:0-2440 GCF_010993615.1 Arhodomonas sp. KWT
GCCGAGCGTCCGGCCTTCCTCGCCGCGGTCAGCGGCGTCGCCGACAACGGCGCGGTGCCGGTGGCCGGCGGCGTGCTCGTGCTCGACGGCGAGGGCCTGGTGATCGGCGCCGTCGGCGTCAGCGGTGACGCCTCCGACGCCGACGAGGCCGTGGCGGTGGCCGGCATCGAGGCCGCAGGCCTGGCTGCCAGCGCCTCCTGAAGACGATTCCCGCCCGCTGCTGATCCCGGGACGCTACGGGATCAGCACCGCCGCGCCCTCCAGGTTGCCGTCACGCAGGTCCCGGAGGGCCTGGTTGGCCTCGCCCAGCGGATAGCATTGCACATGGGTCGTCACCGGTACGGCCGGGGCCACGCGCATCAGTGCCTCGCCGTCCGCGCGGGTTAGGTTGGCCACCGAGCGGATGCTGCGCTCCTCCCAGAGGATGCGGTAGGGGAAGGCCGGTATCTCGCTCATGTGGATACCGGCGCACACCACCCGTCCGCCCTTGGCCACGGCACGGAGCGCGGCGGGCACCAGCGATCCCACCGGTGCGAAGATGATCGCCGCATCCAGCGGCTCCGGCGGCGCGTCCGTGGACGTCCCCGCCCACTCGGCGCCGAGACGCCGGGCGAATGCCTGCGCACGGGTATCGCCCTCGCGGGTGAAGGCGAACAGCCGATGGCCCTCGTGGCGCGCGATCTGGGCGACGATGTGCGCGGCCGCGCCGAAGCCGTAGAGGCCCAGCCGCGTACCGTCGCCGGCCATGCGCAGGGCGCGTTGTCCGATGAGCCCGGCGCACAGCAGCGGGGTGGCCTCGGCGTCGCCGTAGGGCTCGGGGATCGGGAAGCAGAAGCGCTCGTCGGCGACGGTGTACTCGGCATAGCCCCCCTGGAGCTGGTAGCCGGTGAAACGGGCGTCGTCGCAGAGGTTCTCCCGGCCGCTGCGGCAGTAATCGCACTTGCCGCAGACGTGGCCGAGCCAGGGCACGCCGATCCGGTCGCCGATGCCGTAGCGCTCTGCGCCCGGACCGACGGCGTCGACGGTGCCGACGATCTCGTGGCCGGGGATCAGGGGCAGGGTGGGGTCGGGCAGGTCCCCGTCGACCACGTGCAGGTCGGTACGGCAGACCGCGCAGGCGCGTACACGCAGGCGGATCTGCCCCGGGCCCGGCTCCGGTACCGGCCACTCCTGCGCCTCCAGAGGCCGGCCCTGTGCCGGCAGCACCATCGCCCTCATGCGCGCTTCGCTCATGGTCACGCCTCCGCTGCGTGGGGATCCGTCCATTGTGGCACAGCCGCCGGCCGGCGCGGCGTCACAGGCGGCGGAACCACCCCGTGGCGAAGGCGGCCCGCCAGCGTTCCCGCGAGAGATTGAACAGCAGCCGGGCGACGAGCACGAAGGCGAGGCTCCACAGGCCGACGGCCACCGGGATCAGCCCCGGGGCGAACTGCGCCAGCGTCGCCACGGCAAGCAGGACCGTCGCGACCGGCAGCAGCCGGATGCCGGCCACACCCTGGCGGGCGCGCTGCAGCGCGATCCGTGCCATCAGGTGCAGGCCGAAGGTGCCCAGGCCGCCGATGAGCAGGACATGAAGCATCGTTCCCGCCCGCAGCGGAGCGGCGACCCACGCAACAGCGAGGCCGAGTAGTCCGGCGCCGGTCCAGGCGTGGGCCGTGATCAGCCCCTGCACGTCCGGCTGGTGTCTCAGCGTCCACGGCCGCCAGCGAAAGACCCGCCACAGTGCCGCCGCCCCCGCCGCGGCGACCGGGACCGCCGCTGACGGCGCATGGTAGGGCAGCAGGACCGCACCGGCGGTGATACCGAGAAGAATGACCGCCTCGGTCGCCGGCTGGACGGCGGCCATGCCGGTGCGCTCCGCCGTGGGCCAGGCACCGCCGGTGGCGGGCGCGACCACCCGTCCGCCGAGGAATACGACCACCGTGCTGGCCAGCAGTGCCGCCTCGACGAGTGCGCCCGGCTGCCAGGCCGGCGGCAGGACGCCGTCCGCCAGGGCGGCGGTCGCAAGGGTGCCGCCCGTGGCGAGCAGGGTCAGTCCGAACAGGGTGCTGTGCCACTGCCTCGAGCCGCCGAGGAAACGGGGCGCGGCCGTCAGCACGATCGCGACGGCAAAGGCGGCGTTGAGCGCCATCGCGGGTTGCGGCCAGCCCCAGGCGGCGGCGCGGCCCGCGAGCCATAGCCCGGCGAGAGCGGCAGTGCCCGCCGTGCCGGGGCCCGCGGGCAATAGGAAGCCGGCGATCACCGCGAGAAAATAGCCGATGAGGAGCTCGAGTCCGTGGGCCGCCGGCGAGCCCAGCAGCGGCGGCCAGCTGCCGTACGCCATCGCGAACACGCTGACCGGCACGCTCACGGCGGCATAGACGGCGGCCAGGGGGAAGAAGACGGTCTGGGGATCGAGGCTGGGCGCGGCCGGGCGGGCCATGGCGGCACTCCTTGCGGG
>NZ_WNXE01000299.1:0-2428 GCF_010993615.1 Arhodomonas sp. KWT
GTGCCCGTAAGGGCCTGGGAAAATGGCCTTTTCGTCGCCTACGCGAACCGCTGCGGTGCCGAGGACGGGGTGCGCTATACCGGTCGCAGCTCGATCTGCTCGCCGAACGGCGAGCCCATCGCCGCCGCCGGGGCGGATGAGGCGCTGCTCGTCGCCGAGGTCGATCCCGCCGCCTTCCGCCGGGACGACCCGGTCGGCAACACCTACCTGCAGGATCGCCGCCCGGAGCTCTATGCCGACCTGAGCGCCCCCGCCGTCCGCCGCTGAGTCCCCGTGACCGGCCCCCGGTGGCCGCGCCAGTCCCCCCGACTCGACGTTGGATGACCAGCGTCAATAATCCAGTCAGCGGAGCGGACTAGATTGGCAGTGGGCATTGGAGCATTCCACAGGGAGGCCGCCATTGGCGACGTCGGGCATCGACGTGCAGGGACTGCCGCTTGCCGGCATCGTCTCGGAGGTACAGGGACCGGTGGTGGTCATCCGCTGTGAGCGGCTGCCGCCGCTGCGCCAGTCCCTGTGTACCGTGCTCGACGGCGAGCACTATGTCTTCGAGGTCCATCAGCATCTCGACCGGCATCATCTGCGTGCGGTAACGCTCCACACCACGCGTGGGCTGAGCCGCGGAATGCCGGTCTACGACCTCGGCACGCCGCTGCACGTGCCGGTCAGCCGCGGCTGCCTCGGCCGTGTGCTCAACGTCTTCGGCGAGCCGGTGGACGACGGCCCGCCGGTCGAGGCGGAGGAGTATCGCAACGTTCACGCACCGCCACCGCCGCTGGAGCAGTCCTACGGCACGAGCACGGTGCTGGAGACGGGCATCAAGGTCATCGATCTGCTCTGCCCCTTCGCCCGGGGCGGCAAGACCGGCCTGTTCGGCGGCGCCGGTGTGGGCAAGACGGTACTCATCATGGAATTCATGCACGCGGTGACGGCGCTGCACCGGGGCGTGTCCGTGTTCGGGGGCGTGGGCGAGCGCCTGCGCGAGGGTCACGAGATCTGGCACGAGCTGGACCGCACCGGTGTGCTGCCGGACGCCACCCTGGTGTTCGGCCAGATGGACGAATCCCCCGGTGTGCGTTTCCGCGTCGGTCTCACCGCGCTGACCTACGCGGAGTACCTGCGAGACACGCTGCACACCGAGGTCCTGCTGCTGCTCGACAACGTCTTCCGCTTCGTGCAGGCGGGCAGCGAGGTCTCCAGCCTGCTCGGGCGCATGCCCGCGACGGTGGGCTACCAGCCGACCCTGGGCACGGAGGTGGCGGAGCTGGAGGACCGCATCAGCTCCACCGCCGCCGGCGCGGTGACCTCGGTACAGGCGGTCTACGTCCCCGCCGACGACATGACCGATCCGGCGGTCTCGACCATCCTCAGCCACCTGGACACGACCGTGATCCTCTCCCGGTCGCAGGCCGGCCAGGGCATCTATCCCGCGGTGGATCCGCTGGCTTCCGGCAGCAAGCTCATGGACCGCCATGTGCTCGGCGACCGCCACTACGCCGTCGCCGAGGGGGTGCGGGAGCACCTGGCCCGCTACCACGAGCTGGAGGACATCATCAGCATGGTCGGCCTGGAGGAGCTCTCCGCCGCCGACCGCCAGGTGGTGCTGCGCGCGCGCAAGCTCCAGCGCTACCTCAGCCAGCCGTTCCACGTCACCGCCGGGCATTCGGGCATCGCCGGGGTGTCGGTGCCGCTGACTGACACCCTCGCCGACTGCGACGCCTTTCTGGCCGGCCGTTTCGACGACGTTCCGGAGGACCAGTGCTATATGCGCGCGAGCATGAACCGGACGACGCAGTGAACACCTTCGAGATGGCGCTGCGCTCGCCCATCGCGGAGGAGACGGTCACCGGAGTGAGCGATTTCATCGGTGAGGACGCCACCGGTAGCTTCGGCCTGCGCGCCCGCCACGAGGCGTTCATGACCGTGCTCGTGTTCGGCCTCGCGCGCTTTCGCGTCGGCGAGGGGCCGTGGGAATACCTGGCGCTGCCCGGCGCCCTGCTCCATTTCAGCGACAACCGCCTGTGGCTGACGACCCGGCGTTATCAGCGCGACACGGACTACGAGCGCATCACCGCGGCGCTGTCGAGCACGCTGGTCGCCGAGGAGGAACGGATGCAGGCGGGCCGGGAGAGCCTGCGGCGCCTGGAGGAGGCGATGCTGCGCCGGCTCTGGGAGATGGGGCGCGGGCGATGAGGATGAACGACACCGAGCGGCTCAAGCGCGAGGTCCGGCGCCAGGCGGCGCGCATGCGCCGTGCAGAGCGCGATCGCCCCACGCTGATGGCACAGACCGTCTACCTCACCACCCTGGGGCTGCTGCTGGTCATCCCCGTGGTGGCGGGGGCGTACCTGGGCCTGTGGCTGGACGGTCGTGACCCGGGCTACTCGGTGTACTGGACGCCGGTCTGCCTGGTCGGCGGCGTCGTGCT
>NZ_WNXE01000029.1:0-30949 GCF_010993615.1 Arhodomonas sp. KWT
ACGGAGTCCGCCATGCAGTCGCGGATGGGGGTGACGGTGTTTGTCGCACCGGGACCGGAGGTCACCAGGAACACCCCCACCCGGCCGGTACTGCGGGCATAGCCCGCCGCCATGAAGCCGGCACCCTGCTCGTTGGCAGGCACCACCAGGTTCATCGGCGCACCACCGGTATCGCCGCGCTGGCGCTCGTTGTAGCGGAACACGGCGTCGTAGGTCGGCAGTATCGCGCCACCGCTGTAGCCGAAGACCGTATCTACCCCCTCATCCGCCAGGACCTGTACGACCATCTCCGCGCCGCTCATCTGCTCGCCGGCGAGGGGGTGCTGGGTACTGTGCGGGATGCGGGGTGCTTGTTCCGTCATGGTCGGTCTTCGTCTCCACTGGCTCCGTGGCCCCTAACATCAGGGGATCGATCGATCAATATACTAATGTGACGATAGGTAATGCCAGCTTTCAGGGCGCCCGGGAGCGCCTGCGCGACGGACGTCCGCGACGGCGGGGCCGCTCCCCGGGAGCGGCATGGCACCGCTCCTTCGGGACCGGCGCGACAATCAGTCGTCCCGCGAGTGGAAATCCAGGGCCGCGGAGTTGATGCAGTAGCGAAGCCCGGTGGGCGCCGGCCCGTCGGGGAAGACGTGCCCCAGGTGGGCGGCGCAGCGGCGGCAGTGCACTTCGGTGCGCCGCATCCCCAGGCTCTCGTCGAAGGACTCGCCCACCGCCTGCGGATCCGCCGGCGCGGTAAAGCTCGGCCAGCCGCTGCCGGAGTCGTACTTGTCCCGGCTGTCGAACAGCGGCCCGCCGCAGCACACGCAGCGGAACGTGCCGTCGCCCTTGAAGTCGTTGTACTCCCCGGAGAACGGCGGCTCGGTGCCGTGCTGCTGGGTGACCCGGTACTGCTCCGGGGTCAGCCGTGCCTGCGGGGTATCGTTGTCACGGGTATCGCTCATCGCCTTTATCCTCCAGGCCCGCCGCCGAGTGCGGCCACCAGGCGCGGCAGCACCTCGTCGGCACCGCCGCGCAGCGACCAGTCCGCCTGCCGCGTCAGCGGCGTGGCTTCGGTATTGATCTCCACCACCGGCACACCCACCTGCAGCGCCGCCCACGGCAAGTCCGCCGCCGGGCGCACCAGGGACGAGGTGCCGATGCTGAGCACGCAGTCCGCCGACTCCGCGAGCACGCCGGCCCGGTACAGCGCCGCCACCGGCAGCGGCTCGCCGAACCAGACCACGTCGGGACGCATCGGCGCGCCACATTCCGGACACGCCGGCGGGGTTTCACCCGTGGCCCCCGGACGACGCACCGCGCAGCCGGCGCTGCAGCGGTCCCGGTCGATGCGGCCGTGCAGCTCGATGACGTCCCCGCTGCCGGCACGCTGGTGCAGACCGTCCACGTTCTGGGTGACCACGGTCAGCCGTGCCGGCCCCGGCCAGCAGGCCAGGGCCGTGTGGGCCGCGTTCGGCTCCACCCCCGCCAGCAGAGAGCGCCGCCAGGCATACCAGGACCACACCAGCCCCGGATCCCGGGAAAACGCCTCCGGGGTGGCCAGCGCGGTCGGATCGTACCGCGCCCACAGCCCGGTCTGAGCCTCGCGGAACGTGGGCACACCGCTCGCCGCGGACACGCCCGCCCCGGTCAGGGCGAGCACCTGCCGGGCACGGCCCAGTAGCTCGATCAGGGCGGCGGGAAGCGCCTCGGTGGATGTCTCGGTCATTCCCTCAAGATACCAATGGCAGTGATGGCACTGGAAGCGCACCGCCCCGAATCCACCCGGGCAATGACCGGTCCCATGGCCTACAATGGAGCGCTTTCCGCAGCAGGACGGGACCGCGCGCGATGAGCGAAGTGGTACTGATCAATATCTCGGGGCACGACAACCCGGGCATCACCTCCGCACTGATGGACATCCTCGCCGGCTACGGCGCCCGGGTGCTCGATATCGGCCAGGCCATGATCCACGACACCCTGGCGCTGGGCATACTGATCAAGATCCCGGACGAGGCGCAGAGCGCGCCGGTGCTCAAGGATCTCCTCTACGAGGCCCACAAGCTGGATCTGCGCGTTCGCTTCACGCCGATCTCCGCGGAGGACTACGAGCGCTGGGTCGCCCACGAGGGGGCGCCACGGCAGGTGCTCACCCTGCTCGGCCGCCGGGTCACCGCGGAGCAGATCGGACGCATCGCCCACGTGATCACCGACCAGGGGCTGAACATCGAGGACATCGTCCGCCTCACCGGGCGCAGCGCGCTGCACGACGACAACGGCGGCAGCCGCGCCTGCATCGAGCTGACCCTGCGTGGCACGCCCCGGGACCCGGACGCCATGAAGGCGAGCTTCTTCAGCATCTCCGAGGCCCTCGGCGTGGACATCTCGTTCCAGGAGGACAACTTCTACCGCCGCAACCGCCGGCTGGTGGTCTTCGACATGGACTCCACACTGATCCAGCAGGAGGTCATCGACGAGCTCGCCAAGGAGGCCGGCGTCGGCGAGCAGGTGGTCGCGGTCACCGAGGCGGCCATGCGCGGCGAGATCGACTTCCGCGAGAGCCTCGCCCGGCGGGTGGCCCTGCTCGAGGGCCTGCCGGAGACCACCCTGGAGGCCGTCGCGCAGCGGCTCACCCTCACCGAGGGCGCGGAGCGACTGCTCAAGACCCTGCACACCCTGGGCTACCGCACGGCGGTGATCTCCGGCGGCTTCACCTACTTCGGCCGCTACCTCCAGCAGCGCCTCGACCTGGACTACGTCCACGCCAACGAGCTGGAAATCGCCGACGGCCGACTGACCGGCCGGGTGATCGGCGAGGTCGTGGACGGCGGCCGCAAGGCCGCGCTGCTCGAGGAGATCGCGGTGCAGGAGGGCATCACCCTGGACCAGGTCATCGCCGTGGGCGACGGCGCCAACGATCTGCCCATGCTCAAGCTCGCGGGCCTGGGCATCGCCTTCCACGCCAAGCCGCTCGTGCAGCAGCGGGCGCGCCAGGCGATCTCCACCGTCGGCCTCGACGGAATCCTCTATCTTATGGGCATGAAGGACGCCGAGCTGCCCCACTGAGGCGGCCGGCAGCGGACACGACACTAGCGCGGAGGCGATCATGCAGGTAGGTGTGCCACGCGAAATCAAGAACCGGGAGTACCGGGTCGGCCTCACCCCGGACAGCGTGCGCGAGTTCGTCGCCCACGGCCACGAGGTGCTCGTCGAGCACGACGCCGGCATCGGCGTGGGCTACGCCGACGCGGACTACGAGCGCGCCGGCGCCAGGATCAGCGACACGCCGGAGCGCATCTATGCCGAGGCCGAGCTGGTGGTCAAGGTCAAGGAACCCCAGCGCGAGGAGCGCCGGCAGCTCCGGGCGGACCAGATCCTGTTCACCTACCTGCACCTCGCCCCGGACCCGGAGCAGACCCACGACCTGGTCGACAGCGGCGCCGTGTGCATCGCCTACGAGACGGTCACGGACGGCCACGGCGGCCTGCCCCTGCTCGCGCCCATGTCGCAGGTCGCGGGCCGGATGTCCATCCAGGCCGGCGCCCACTGCCTGGAGAAGGCGGCCGGGGGCGGCGGTGTGCTCGTCGGCGGGGTTCCGGGCGTACCGCCGGCGCGCGTCGTGGTGATCGGTGGCGGCGTGGTCGGCGAGAACGCCATCGCGATGGCCATCGGCCTGGGCGCCGACACCGTCGTGCTCGACCGCGACGTCGGGGTGCTGCGCCGCCTCGCCACGCACTTCGGACCGGCGTTGACCACCATCTACGCCACCCGCCAGAGCCTGGAGGACCAGGTCCTCGACGCGGACCTGGTGATCGGCGCAGTGCTTGTCACCGGCGCGGAGACCCCGAAGCTCGTCAGTCGCGAGATGGTCTCGCGCATGCGCACCGGCAGCGTGCTCGTGGACGTCGCCATCGACCAGGGCGGCTGCTTCGAGACCTCCCACCCCACCACCCACGACGAGCCGACCTTCGTCGTCGACGGCGTGGTCCACTACTGCGTGGCGAACATGCCGGGCGCGGTGCCCCGCACCTCCACGCTCGCGCTCAACAACGTCACCCTGCCCTATGCCCTCGCCCTGGCGGACAAGGGCTTCCCGCAGGCGCTGGCCGAGGACCCGCACCTCCTCGACGGCCTCAACGTCTGCCGCGGGCACGTGACCTACCGCGCCGTTGCCGAGGAGCTGGGCTACCGCTACCTGCCCCCCCGGGAGGCCCTCAAGGGATGAGTGGGGGCGCGCTCAGCGCCGCCCCCACAGCTCGTCCGGCAGGGCGACGCCGTCGGCCAGCGGGTCGCCGGCCTCGACCACGAACCGCGCCTCACCGACGTAGTGGCCGCGGCCACCCACGGTGACGACCACGCTGCCGTCGGCGGCGGCCCCGCGCACCGCGGCGGTGAAGTCCACCCCGGCGATGCCGCGGAACGTCCGCGTCTGTCCCGGCTCGATCAGCCCGCGGGCGTGGGCGAGCGCGAGCCGCGCGGTGACGCCGGAGCCGGTGGGGCTGCGATCCACCTGCCCGCCGCCGAAGATGCACACGTTGTGGCTCGGTGCCTCGCTGCTCGGCGGGACGTCGTCGGTGAGAATGGTGCCGTAGATGAAACCGAGGTCGTCGGCGTCCGGATGGCTCACGCTGAGCTGCTCGCGGGCCGCAGCGGTCATGGCGCGGGCGGCGTGGAGCAGCTGCTCGTAGGGGGTGGCGAAGAGATCGAGCCCCAGCCGCGAGGCGGGCACGATCACGTAGAACGCCCCGCCATAGGCGACGTCCACGGCGATACGGCCGTACTCCGGCACGGTCACGTCGGCGTCCAGGTGGCTGGCGAAGGCCGGCACGCTGTCGAAGCTCACGTCCCCCGGGGCACCATCGGCGTCCGCGTGCACATGCACGGTGACCGGCCCGCAGGGGCACTCCAGCACGAAGTCGGCGCCGTCCGGACCCAGGGTCACCAGCCCCTGGTCCACCGCATACCGACCCAGGGCGATGGTGGCGTGCCCGCACATGGTGCTATAGCCCTCGTTGTGGGTGAACAGCACCGCCATGGCGGCATCCGGATGGCTCGCCCGCGTCGGCCACACGCCGTACATGTCGGCATGCCCGCGGGGCTCCAGCATCAGGCGCCGGCGCACGTGGTCGTGGTGATCCATCGCGTCGCGCCGGCGATCGAGCAGGGTCTCGCCGGCCAGCTCGGGCAACCCGCCCGTGAAGATACGCACCGGCTCGCCCGCCGTGTGCATGTCCACCACCGTGTAGGCCGTCTTCTCCGCCATGGGCACTCCCCCGTCGAAAAAACCGCCATTCTAACCGCCGCCCGGAAAGGCGGCCACGGAACCATTCAGGCCCGGGCGACGGCCTCGCGTCCGGGCACGAGCAGTGCCACCAGCAGGCAGACCGCCGTAGAGGCGATCATCGCCCCGGCGAAAGGCCCCAGGGTCGGCGCCCCACCGGGGAACGAGGCCGCATGGAGGCCGGCGACGGGACCGCCACCCTGCCACCAGCCCGGCACAATGGAACCCGCGAGACCGGCGGCGGTGCCGGCCACCGCGGCGGCCGGCGTGGTCCGCCGCCACAGTCCCATGAGCACCGGCACCACCGTGGTCGCGCACAGCAGGTCGGCGATGAGGAACAGTCGCAGCACGGACAGGCCCTGCAACGCGACGGCCACCACCGGCACCATCAGCACCACGGTCACCCAGCGGGCCGCACCGAGCGACAGGCCGCGGGCCTCGGTGACCGCCAGCGAGGCGATGCCGTTCTGCAGCGTGTCCACGGACGACGCCACCAGCGTGACCGCCAGGACCAGCGCCGGCAGGGTCACCCATGCGGGGGCGGCATTGAGCAGCGCGAAGAAAGGGATCGGCGGATCGCCGAGGGACAGTCCGGTCATCGCCGCGACGATGCCCAGGGCACCGATCACCGCGACCACCACGACGGTGGTGCCGGCCCCGAGGAGCGCCCCGCGCCCGAGCACACGCGCGTCCCGAGCGGCCCAGACCCGCTGCCAGTAGCCCTGGTGGAAGAGGTTGGCGGCGGTCACCGCGAGCACCAGCGCCAGTGCCACCGCCAGGCCGTCCGCCAGCGGCACCGAGGGCATCGCCGACGCCGCCGGCGGCCGTCCCGTCCCGCCCAGGGCGACACCGGTCACCAGGGCCAATAAGGCAAGCAGCAGCCAGGCCTGCCAGCGGTCCGTCTCCAGGCTCGCGCGCAGTCCGCCGGCGGCGGTGTAGGCGAGGGTCGCCACCGCCACGGCTACCACGACCACGCCGCCGTCCAGATCCGACAGCAGCGCGGTGATCGCGCCGATGGCGGTGAGTTCCGCGGCGAGGAAGCACAGCATGTAGAGCACGGAGATCAGCGCCACCCAGCGCCGCACCGCCGTCCCGTAACAGGCCTCCGCGAAGTCGCCGATGCTGCGCCCCTGGGGCACCCGGGACCGGATCGCCGGGCCGCAGAGCGCGAAGACCAGGAACGGCAGCGCGGCACCGACGGCATAGCCGGCGAGGGCCACCGGCCCCACGAAGGCGCCCACCTCCGGCGGGGCGAAAAGGATCCATGCCCCCATGCCGGAGGCGAGGAAGGACAGGCCCAGCACGGTCGCGCCCTGGCTGTTGCGGGCGGTGACGTAGTCGTCCAGCCCGGCCGAGGTGGCACGGGCACGCAGGCCGATCCAGGTAAAGGCGATGAGGGCCACGCCGAGCGTGGCAAGGGTCAGGTACATGTCGCGCTACCTCCGCCGGTATGATCCGGATCAGGTTCCAGGGTCTGCGCGGCGCGCACTCTCAGTCCGTGACGGACTCCCCTGGCGACGGTCGGATTGTGGTGAGTCGGTGATTCTCGCGCGCAGCCGCGCCGATGGCAAATCCGGCGGTGCCACGAAAAAGGCCACCGGCACGGGGTGCCGATGGCCTTCGTCACGCTCGCGCGCCCCCCGGCGCGGGGGACACGGACGGGCGTTGCGCCTCAGGCGCCCTGCTTCGCACCCTTGGTGCGGATCTTCTCCTTGATGCGGGCGGCCTTGCCCTGACGATCGCGGAGATAGTAGAGCTTGGCGCGGCGCACGTCGCCCTTGCGCTTGACCTTGATGCTCTCGATCACCGGGCTGTGCAGCGGGAAGACGCGCTCGACGCCCTCGCCGTGGGAGGTCTTGCGCACGGTGAACGCGGAGTTCACGCCGCGGTTGCGCTTGGCGATGACCACGCCCTCGAAGGGCTGCACACGCTCGCGGTTGCCCTCCTTGACCCAGACGTTCACCAGCACGGTGTCACCGGGTGCGAACGCGTCGAGGCTGCGCCCGGACTTTTCGATCTGTTCCCGCTCAAGCTCTTTGATGATGTTGCTCATGACCACAAACCCCTAGCGTTCCGAGTCCCCTCGGTACTCCTCGATGAATTCTTCCAGTAGCGCCTGCGCGTCGCCGTCCAGCTCCCGCCCGGACAGCAGCTCAGGGCGCCGCAGCCAAGTCCGTCCCAACGCCTGCTTGCGCCGCCAGCGCGCCACCGCCTGGTGATCGCCGCCGAGCAGCACCGCCGGCACGTCGCGCCCGTCGATGGACTCCGGACGCGTATAGTGCGGGCAGTCCAGCAATCCCGCCGTGAAGGAATCCTCCTCGGCGGAATCCACATGCCCGAGCACCCCGGGCACCAGCCGGCTCACCGCATCGATGAGCATCATCGCCGGCAGCTCGCCGCCACTGACCACGAAATCCCCGACCGAGATCTCGCGATCCACCTCCGCGGCGATCAGGCGCTCGTCCACACCCTCGTAGCGGCCGCACAGCAGAATGAGCCGCGGCAGCCGCGCCAGCTCGCTCACCGTCGCCTGGTCCAGCGGCCGGCCCTGAGGGCTGAGATAGACCACCGTCGCCGGCGTCGGCACCGCCGAACGCGCCGCGTGTATCGCGTCGCGCAACGGCTGGACCTTCATGACCATGCCGGGACCGCCGCCGTAGGGCCGGTCGTCCACCGTGCGGTGGCGGTCCGTCGTGTAGTCCCGCGGGTCCTGCGGGGCGATCTCGATCAGCCCGCGCTCCACCGCGCGCCGGGTCACCCCGGATTCCGTGATCGCCCGGAGCATCTCCGGGAAGATCGTGACGACATCGAAGCGCACCGTCAGTCTTCCGGGTCCCAGTCGACCTCCAGGCGCCCCGCGCCGAGATCGACGTCGAGGACGAAGACGTCGACGACGAACGGGATCAGCCGCTCGCGCTCGCCGGCCACGACCATCACGTCGTTCGCCCCGGTCTCCATCAGCCGCCTGACACGGCCGAGGACCACGCCCTCGCGGTTGACGACCTCGAGCCCGACGAGGTCGTGCCAGTAGTACTCACCCTCTTCCGCCGGCGGCAGCGCCGAGCGGGGCACGGCGATCTGTCGCCCGATGAGCGCCCGCGCCGCATCGCGGTCTTCGACGCCCTCCAGATGCGCGATCAGGCCCTTGCCCTGTTGCCGGCCCGAACGCAGCTTCAGAGTACGCGCGGCGCCGGCATCGTCGAGCAGCTGCCACTCGGTGAAGCCGAGGATGTTATCCATCGGCCGGGTCCAGGAATACACCTTGACCCAGCCCTGCACACCGTGAACGCCCACGATCTCGCCCAGCACCACGGGCGGGTCATCCTGCGCGCCACGCTGCACCAGCCGCCTCCCGGGTCGTTACGCCTCCGCGGCCGCGCCCTTGCGCGCCTTGCGGATCAGCCCCTCGGCACTCTCGGTCGGACGGGCGCCACGCTCGAGCCAGTGGTCGACACGCTCGAGCTCGAGCTTGAGCGAGACTTCCTGACCGGTCGCGACCGGGTTATAGAACCCGAGGCGCTCGATGAACCGACCGTCCCGCGGGTTGCGGCTGTCGGTAACGATCAGGTGGTAGAAGGGCCGCTTCTTCGCGCCAGTGCGAGCTAGACGAATGGTTACCATCGTGTTCGTTAATCCCCTGTGATCGGCAAACAGAACTGGGCTACCGATGTAAAACGCGCAAGTCTACTTGAAACCGCGCCGATGTAAAACCGCCCCGACGGGGCATCACCGCAGGAAACCGGACGGGCCGCCGGGCGGCATGCCGCCGCCCCCCGGTGGAAAGCCGCCGCCTCCGCCGCCGCCGAACTGGCGCATCATCTTCTGCATCCCGCCCTTCTTCATCTGCTTCATCATCTTCTGCATCTGCTTGTGCTGCTTGAGCAGGCGGTTGACGTCCTGCACCTGCAGCCCGCTGCCGCGAGCGATGCGGCGCTTGCGCGAGCCGCTGATGATGTCGGGGCGGCGCCGCTCGCGCGGGGTCATGGAGTCGATGATCGCGATCTGGCGACGGATCTGCTTCTCACCGACCTGGTCCTGCATCTGCTCGGTGAGCTTGCCCATGCCGGGGAGCTTGTCCATCAACCCGCCCATGCCGCCCATCTTGTTGATCTGCTGCATCTGCTTGCGCAGGTCGTCGAGATCGAAGCCCTTGCCCTTCTTGAGCTTGGAAGCCATCTTCTCGGCTTCGCTCTTGTCCACCGAGCGCTCGACCTCCTCGACGAGGCTGAGCACGTCGCCCATGCCGAGGATGCGGGAGGCCACCCGGTCCGGGTGGAAGGGCTCGAGGGCGTCGGTCTTCTCGCCGACACCGAGGAACTTGATGGGCTTGCCGGTGATGTAGCGGATCGACAGCGCCGCACCGCCGCGGGCGTCGCCGTCGGTCTTGGTGAGGACCACACCGGTGAGGGGCAGCGCCTCGTCGAACGCCTTGGCGGTGTTGACGGCGTCCTGGCCGGTCATGCTGTCGACGACGAACAGCGTCTCCACCGGATCGAGGGCGCCGTGCACGCGCTTGACCTCGTCCATCATCGTCTCGTCGACGTGCAGCCGGCCGGCGGTGTCGACCAGCAGGACGTCGTAGTACTCGCGCCGGGCACGGTCCACGGCCGCCTCGGCCGCGGTCACCGGGTCGTCGCTGGTCTGGGTGGGCTGGAAATCCACGCCCACCTCGCCGGCGAGGCGCTCGAGTTGATCGATGGCGGCGGGACGGTAGACGTCCAGGGATACGGTGAGGACCTTCTTTTTCTCACGCTCGGCGAGCCAGCGCCCGAGCTTGGCGATACTGGTGGTCTTGCCGGAGCCCTGCAGCCCCGCCACCAGGACCACTGCGGGCGGGCGGGTGGCCAGGTCCAGGCCGGTGTTCTCCTCGCCCATCACGCGCACGAGCTCGTCGCGCACGATCTTCACGAAGGCCTGCCCCGGCGAGAGGCTCTTCATCACCTCCGAGCCGAGGGCACGCTCACGGACGTCGTTGACGAAGGACTTGACCACCGGCAGCGCGACATCCGCCTCGAGCAGCGCCATGCGCACCTCGCGGAGGGTGTCGCGGATGTTGTCCTCCGTTAACCGCCCCTGGCCGCGCAGGCGCTTGCTGATGCCCTCGAGCCGTTCGCTGAGACTGCTGAACATGGCGCGCTCCAATGGATATTCGTCGACAGCCCGTTAGTATAACGGTCGGGGCGATGCCGGGGCGAGGACCGTGTCCGGGACTCGAAGCCCGGAGCAAGGTGTGCGATGATCGACGCCAACTCAAGGAGCGCACACCGGCGCGAATGATTCACCCCTTACTGACTATCACCGTCATCGCCCTCTACCTGGCGGCCACCGTGGTCCTCGTGCTGCGCCTCACACGGCGGCTCCCGGCCCGCGAAGGCACCCGCCAGGCCGCTATCGCGCTCGCAGTGGCCGGCGTGGCCCTGCACGCCGTCATCCTCAGCCAGACCATCTGGCAGAGCAACGGCCTGGATCTGCGGCTGTTCAACGCCGGGGCGCTGATCGGCTGGGTGATGGCGGCGCTGCTGGTGCTCGCCGCCGTGCGCGAGCCGGTGGAGAGCCTCGGCGTGCTCGTCTTCCCGGTCAGCGCCGCCGCGGTGCTGACGCAGTACTTCTTCGGCGTGGCCCATACGACCAACCCGGTGGGCTTCGCCGGGGTCGACAGCCACGTGCTGCTCTCGGTGATCGCCTACAGCGTACTCGGGATCGCCGCCGCCCAGTCCGTGGTGCTGGCGGTCCAGGAGCACCAGCTCCGTAACCGCCACCCCGGCGGTTTCCTGCGGCTGCTCCCCGCCCTGCAGGACATGGACGCGCTGCTGTTCACCATGCTCCGCGTGGGCTTCGTGCTGCTCACGGCATCGCTCGCCACCGGCTGGTTCTTCGTCCAGGACCTCTTCGCCCAGCACCTGGTGCACAAGACCGTGCTCACCATGCTCGCCTGGGCCCTGTTCGCGATGCTGCTGCTGGGGCGCTGGCACTACGGCTGGCGCGGACAGGTGGCCGCACGCTGGAGCATCGGCGCCTTCCTCGTGCTCGCGCTCGGCTATTTCGGCTCCAAGATCATGCTGGAACTGGTGCTCGGCGCCTGATCGTGCGCTGAGGAGGCGCCGTGGAACACATTCCGCTATCCGGGCTGATCATCGCGCTGATCGTCTCGCTGGTGCTCTCCGGGTGCTTCTCCGGCTCGGAGACGGCGCTGATGACCGTCAACCGCTACCGCCTGCGCCACCTCGCCGACGAGGGGCGGCGCGGCCCGCGCATTGCACAGCGGCTGCTGGAGCGCCCCGACCGGCTGATCGGCGTCATCCTGATCGGGAACAACCTGGTGAACATCCTCGCCGCGCAGATCGCCACCGTGATCGCGCTGCGCCTCGGCGGCGAGAGCGCCATCGCCGTGGCCACGGGGCTGCTGACGCTGACCATCCTGATCTTCTCCGAGGTCACCCCGAAGACCCTCGCCGCGCTCCACCCGGAGCGCGTGGCCTTCCCGGCCGCCTTCGCGCTGTCTCCGCTGCTGCGCCTGCTCTACCCGCTGGTATGGCTGATCAACCTCATCGCCAACGGCATGCTCCGGGCCGTGGGCGTGCGCATCGAGAAGGACGCCAGCGCCGCGGTCAGCCGGGAGGAGCTGCGCACCGTGGTCAACGAGGCCGGCGCGATGATCCCGCGCACCCACCAGCGCATGCTCACCAATATCCTCGACCTGGAGCAGGCTACCGTCGAGGACATCATGATCCCGCGTAACGAGATCATGGGTATCGACCTGGAGGACGACTGGGACGCGATCCTGGAGCTACTCGCCAATACCGAGTACACGCGCATGCCGGTCTACCGCGGTGCGGTCGACGAGATCGAGGGGGTGCTTCACGTCCGCCGGGTGCTCTCGAGCCTGCTCACCGGCCGGCTCACCCGCGAGGAGCTGATCGCCGGCATGAACGAGCCCTACTTCGTGCCGGAGGCCACCCCGCTGCACGTGCAGCTGCTCAACTTCCAGAACCGGCGCCGGCGCATCGCCCTGGTGGTGGACGAGTACGGCGACATCATGGGGCTGATCACCCTGGAGGACCTGCTCGAGGAGATCGTCGGGGAGTTCACCACGGACCCGGCGGAGATGATGCGCGACGTCCATCCGCAGGCGGACGGCTCGTTCCTGGTGGAGGGCAGCGCCAGCGTGCGCGAACTCAACCGCACGCTCAATGCGGAGATGCCCACCGGCGGGCCGAAGACGCTCAACGGCCTTATCCTAGAGCAGCTCGAGACCATCCCGGCCCCCGGCACCAGCCTGATGCTGGAGGGCTACCCGGTGACCATCATCCAGACCCAGGGCAACCGGGTGAAGCTCGCCCGCATCCAGCCACCTCCGGGCAAGACACGGCGCTGACTACGGCGCCCCGGGTACGCTACTGGCGGGTGCGCCGCCAGGTGGTGCCCTCCGGGCCGTCCTCGATCACGACGCCGGCTGCCTGAAGCTCGTCGCGGATGGCGTCCGCCCGCGCGAAGTCCCGCGCGCGGCGGGCCTGCGCGCGCGCCTCGATCAGACGGACGATCTCGTCATCGTCCGGGCCGTCGCCGCTGCCGCCACCACGTTTGAGGAACGCCTCGGGGGACTCGCGCAGCAGCCCGAGATCGCCGGCGAGCTCCACCAGTAGCGCGCCCAGCCCCTCGGTGCGCCGCTCCCCCGCCTCGCGGGCCCGGTTGACCGCCCGCGCCAGCTCGAAGAGCACCGCCAGCGCCCCGGGGGTGTTGAAGTCGTCGTCCATCGCCGCGTCGAAGCGCGCACGCCAGTCCTCGTCGTCATGGGCGGCGACCGGCGGGAGATCGCGCACGGCGAGGTAGAGCCGCTCCAGCCCGGATGCGGCCTCGGCGAGGGAGTCGGCGGTGAAGTTCAGCGGGCTACGGTAATGGCTGCTCAACAGGAAGCAGCGCACCACCTCCGGGGCGTGCTCGGCGAGGATGTCGCGCACGGTAAAGAAGTTGCCCAGGGACTTGGACATCTTCTCGTCGTCGATGCGCACATGCCCGTTGTGCATCCAGTAGTTGGCATAGGTCGTGCCGCAGGCGGCCTCCGACTGGGCGATCTCGTTCTCGTGGTGGGGGAACTTCAGGTCCAGCCCGCCGCCGTGGATGTCGAAGTGCGACCCGAGCGCAGCGGTGGACATGGCCGAGCACTCGATGTGCCAGCCCGGCCGTCCCGCGCCCCAGGGCGAGGGCCAGTTCGGCTCGCCTTCCCGGGCCGCCTTCCACAACGCGAAGTCCGCCGGGTCGCGCTTGGCCTCGCCGGGCTCGATTCGCGCACCGGCGCGCAGGTCCTCGAGGCGTTCGCCGGAGAGCCGGCCGTAGCCCTCGAAACGCTCCACCGAGTAGTAGACGTCGCCGTTGTCCGCGGTGTAGGCGTAGCCGCGTTCGATCAGGCGCTCGATCATGGCGATGATCTCGGCCATGTGCCCCGTGGCCCGCGGCTCCAGGTCCGGACGCAGGCAACCGAGGGCGTCCGCGTCCTCGTGCATCGCCGCGGTGAACCGCCGCGTCAGCACCTCCGGGGCCTCACCGGTCTCTGCCGCCCGCCGGATGATCTTGTCGTCCACGTCCGTGATGTTGCGCACGTAGGTCACGTCGTAGCCAAGCCGGCGCAGGTGGCGGACGACCGCGTCGAAGACCACCATCGCCCGGGCATGGCCGAGGTGGCAGTAGTCGTAGACGGTCATGCCGCAGACGTACATGCGCACGCGGCCGGCCTCGATGGGCCGGAACGGCTCCTTGCGGCGCGTCAGGCTGTTGTAGATCTGGAGCATGCTCGTCGTCCTCTTCCGGCCCGCCTTCCCGCGGGCGGTGTCGTTGTCCTCAGGTGCCCGCCGCGTCCCGGGCGGCGGCACGCAGGCGCCCGTCCACCCGTTCGGGCCCCATGAGCCGCGCCGCCTCGGCGAGCGCCGGCCCGTCCCCGCGTCCGGTCAGCGCCACGCGCAGGGGCATGAACAGCCGCCGCCCGCCCCGGCCGGTGCGCTCGCGCAGCGCAGCCGTGAATGCACGCCAGTCCGGACCGGCCTCGGCGTAGACGGCCGCGGCCGTCTCGAAGAAATCCGGCCCCGCCTCGCGCAGAACCGTCACGTCCCCCACCGGCATGACCCCGAACAGCCGCCCGGCCCACTCACGGACCTCCTCCGGGAAACGCACGTTCGGGCGCACCAGCTCGATAAAGGCCTCACGCTGCGCCGCCGGCACCGGCGTGTCCGCGTCCAGCCAGGCGGCCAGCGTCTGCGCCGGCGTCACGGTCACCGCCTCGTCCTGCCAGTGACCGAGCTGGACGGGGTCGAAGCGTGCCGGTGCATGTCCAAGGCGCGCGGTATCGAATACCCGCGCCATGCCGGCGATGTCCAGCAGGGTATCGTCCCTGCTGCTGTGCCCGAGGCGGAAGAGGTAGTTGGTTACCGCCGCGGGGAGAAACCCGTCCGCGCGCAGCGCCTCGAGGGAGCGACTGCCGTTGCGCTTGGACAGTGGCGCACCGTCGTCACCGAGGATGAGCGGCAGGTGTCCGTAGCGCGGCGGCGTGAGGCCCAGCGCCTCGAGCACGAGCAGCTGCCGCGGCGTGTTAGCGAGGTGGTCCTCGCCACGGAGCACATCCGTCACCCCCATGAGGGCATCGTCGACGGCATTACAGAACAGGAACGACGGCGTGCCGTCCGCCCGCCGGATGACGAAATCCCCGAGCCCGTCGGCCTCGACCGCCTGGTCGCCGCGGACCAGGTCGGAGAACGCAATGCGCCGCTGAGCCGGCACCCGCAGGCGCAGCACGGCCGGCTCGCCGGCCGCCACGCGCCGCGCCGCCTCCGCGGGGTCGATACCCGCGCAGGTGCCCGGGTAACGCGGCGGCTGACCGGCGGCCCTTTGCGCGCGGCGGGTACGCTCCAGGGTCTCCGCGCTGCAGAAGCAGGGATAGGCGTGACCGCCGTCGAGCAGCCGCCGGTACCAGTCCGCGTAGACCCCGCCACGCTCGGACTGGCGCACGCCGCCGGCGGGCACGGCGCGGCCGGGGCCCTCGTCCCAGTCCAGCCCGAGCCAGCGCAGCCCCTCGAGCAGCGACTCCTCGGCGGCCCGGTCGCTGCGCCCGGCGTCGGTGTCCTCGACACGCACGAGAAAACGCCCGCCGTGGTGCCACGCGAGCAGCGCATTGAACAGCGCCGTACGCACGTTCCCGGGGTGCATGCGCCCGGTCGGGCTCGGGGCAAAACGGGTCCTGACAAGGGGTTCGGCCATAGCCGGGCAATGTTAGCGGAAACGCTACAGCGGCACCAACCGGCCCGCCCGCGACACAGGGGCGCACCACGGTTTGACACACGCCCGACGCAGCGCACAATTACGACGAAACGACCGCCCCACCGGGCGGGCCAGAACACACCCGGAGATCCCCATGCCGCACGGTCCCGAACGACCCCGCCAGCCGGAGGCGGACGGCCTCGACGGCGACCTGCGCGCGCTGCTCGCCGCCGCGCGCCGGCCCGTCGTCGTGGGCGTTGCCGGTGACAGCGGCAGCGGCAAGTCCACCTATGCCCACGGCATCCGCCGGCTTCTCGGCAACGAGATGGTCGCCACCCTCACCCTGGACGGCTACCACAAGGAGGACCGCGCGGCCCGCCGCCGCAGCGGCCGTTCGCCGCTGGACCCACGCGCCAACCACCTGCCGCGGGTGCGCGAGCACCTGGCAGCACTGCGCGAATGGCAACCGGTGGAGATACCCACCTACGACCACGTCAGCGGCCGCTTCGGGGAGACACAGCTGTTCCGGCCGACACCGGTCATCGTCGTCGAGGGCCTGCACGCGCTCTACCCGGAATTCCTGCCCCTGCTCGACTTCCGGCTGTTCGTCGACCCGGAGCGCGAGGTCAAGCGCCGCTGGAAGCTCGAACGCGACGTCCACCGCCGGGGCTACACCCCGGAGGAGGCACGCGCGGAGATGGACCGCCGCGAGGCCCATTACCAGCGCTGGATCGACTTCCAGAAGGCCAACGCCGACGTCATCGTGCGCATCAATGAAAGCGAGCTCAGCGCGCTGGCGGTGGATGAGCTCCAGGGCCAGATCCCGGAGCACTGCCACCACATGGAGATCATCGTCACCCCGACGGAGACCCCGCTGCCGCCACTGCACCTGCCGGTGGACCTCAACGCCATGACCCGGCGCCAGGCCCTGCCGTTCATGCTCGCGAACGTGCCCAGCAGCTTCTGGGGGCGGGCGGTAAACGTGGTGCACATCGACGGTGCCCTACCCGTCCAGGCACTCGCCCGGCTGGAATCGGATATAATGCGCCTGACGGGGATCGAGACCGACGGCGATACCGACGTGGCGGACGAGGCCTCGACCATCGTGTTCACCCAGCTCCTCGTGGCATGGCCCTTCCTCGGGCACGTCCACGCCCTGCTGCGCCGCCGCGGCCGTGAAGCCGACGGGGACGCGGAAGAATAGACGCCCATTCCGCCGGGAGATCATCCATGCCGCGCAAGCGTAGTGGCGAGGAAATCGGCGAGCGGCTCCGGCAGCTGCTCATCCAGCAGGAAGACCTGCGCGGCCAGCTCGCCGCACTTACCGAGCGCATGTCCGACGAGGTCGCCGAGCTCGAGCACCACGGCGGCAGCGGCGGCCACGAGGCGCCGGAACGCCGTATCGGCATGGACAAGGTCCTCGACCTGCTCGGCCACCTCGCGATCGCGCCCACCGAATCCGACGCCTGCGAGGTGATCGTCTCCGCCGCCCGCTACCTGCTGCCCGGCACCCGCGGGGCGCTGTGCCTCGCCGGGGACGACGGCGCCATGGCGGTGGCCGCGGTCTGGGACGCGGAGGACCAGTGGAACCGCCCCTACCGCCGGCGCGAGGGCGGCTCGCCGCCGCAGCGCCTGGCGGGCCGCGTCTCCGCCGGCCCCACGGGCCAGGGCTGGGTCTACCCGGCCCGCGGTTTCGGCCTGCTGGTCGGCGAGCTGCGGGTCTGGCCGGAGAACGATCAGGCCGCCACCGAGGCGGTATCCGGTCGCTGCGAGCTGCTCGCGCGCAGCGCCGGCCTCGTGCTCGCGGGCATGACCCTGCAGAGGCGGCTACGCGACGAGGCCGTGCGCGACCCGATGACCGGACTGCTCAACCGCGCCTACTTCGCGGAGGCGCTGCCAAGGGAGCTCGCCCGGGCCGTGGCGGGCGGCGATGAGACCGGGCTGATCATGCTGGATATCGACCGATTCAGCCTGTTCAACGAGCGCCACGGGCCGGATGCCGGCGACCGCATGCTCTCCGCGGTCGGCGCGACGCTCATGGAGAACGCCCCGGACAGCGGCGTGTGCTGCCGTTACTCCGGGGAGCGCTTCGCCGTCCTGCTCCCCGGCCACGACCGGGGCGCGGCCCGGACCACGGCACAGACACTGTGCCAGGCCCTCTCGGCGCTGACGGTGACCGACGGCGAGGGACGGGACGCCCGGGTCAGCCTCTCGGCCGGGGTGGCCACGGCGCCGGGCTGTGCCGACAACCCCGCCGACCTGATCGCCGCCGCCGAAGACGGCATCTTCAACGCCCGCCAGCGCGGCGGCGACACGGTGCGCGAGCCGGGCGGCGCATGAGCTCGCCCGGGACACACGCCCAACACCGCACCCAACCGGCCTCTGCGAACCCCCTGGTGACAGGCGCCGCCCTGATCATCCTCTCCGAGGCGCTGCTCGCGACCATGAGCGCCGCCATCAAGGTCGTGTCCGCGGACCTGCCCAACGAGATGCTGGTGTTCTTCCGCAACCTGTTCGGGCTGGCGCTGGTACTGCCCGTGGCCCTGCGTCACGGGCCCGGAGCGCTGCGCACGGACTGCATCCAGTGGCACCTGCTGCGCGCCACCGCGGGCGTCGGCGCGATGTACTGCTTCTTCTACACCATCGAGCACCTCGCCCTGGCCGAGGCGATCCTGTTCAAGCTCACCGCACCGTTCTTCATCCCGCTGATCGCCCTGGTCTGGCTCGGCGAGCGCATCCCCGCAAGCGCACGCATCGCCATCGGCGTCGGCTTCGCCGGCAGCGCACTGGTGCTCGGCCCCGGCGGCGCGGACCGCTTCGCCCTGGCCGGGCTCACGGGCCTGGGCGGTGCGTTCCTGGGCGGGCTGGCCAAGGTCACCATCCGGCGCATGGGCCGCAGCGAGCCCGCCCCGCGGATCGTTTTCTACTTCGGCGTGTTCGCGACCACCCTGACGGCGGTGCCCCTCACCTGGGCGTGGCAGACGCCGGGGCTCGCGTCGTTGGGCTGGCTGGGCCTGATGGGCGGCTGCGCCACCACCGCCCAGCTCTGCCTGACCCGCGCCTACAGCCTGGCGCCCGCGGGCCAGATCGGGCCGTTCACCTATGTGTCGGTGATATTCGGCTCGTTCGCAGGCTGGCTGTTCTGGGGCGAGGTGCCCGATCTGCTGACCGTGGCCGGCAGCCTGTTGATCATCGGGGCCGGCCTGCTCACCCTGCGGGGCCGGAGGACACCCCGTCCGGAGACCTCACCCGCCGAAGGGAGTCGCGCATGAGCGAGCACCTCACCGCCACCTACGAGATCCGCCCCGGCCGCGGCGAGAGCGCCGAGGAACGGGCACAGGACATCGCCCTGGAGCAGACCGTGGAGCTGCCGGAGGCACTCGTGCCCGCGCCGGCCGCGGGGATGGTGGGCGAGGTGCTCTCGGTGGAGGCCAGCGGGCGCAACGTCTGGCAGGCACGGATACGCTTCCCGGTCGCCGCCACCGCGGCGGAGTGGCCACAGCTGATCAACCTGCTGTTCGGTAACATCTCCCTGAAGCGCGGGCTGCGCCTGGTCGGCGTGGACTGGCCGCAGACGCTGCTGGACACCTTCGGCGGGCCGGGCACCGGCACGGCGGGGCTGCGCGCACTCACCGGCGTTCCCGGCCGCGCCCTCCTCGCCACCGCGCTCAAGCCCATGGGGCTGTCCGCCGGCGATCTGGCAGAGCGCTGCTCCGCCTTCGCCCGGGGCGGCGTGGACATCATCAAGGACGATCACGGGCTCACCGACCAGGCCGCGGCACCGTTCGGTGAGCGCCTGGCACGCTGCCAGGCGGCGGTGACCGACGCCAATGCCGCCACCGGCCGCCGGTGCCAGTACTTCCCCAACGTCACCGCCCAGCGCACCACGCTGATGGCCCGCGCCCGCGCCGCCCGGGAGGCAGGCTGCGCCGGCGTGCTGGTCAACCCCTGGCTCACCGGCATGGACGCCATCGCGTGGCTGCGCGACGAGCCCGGCCTCGCGGTCATGGCCCACCCGTCCCTGACGGGCGGCCTGTTCTCGCCGCGCCACGGCATCAGCGCGCCGCTGCTGCTCGGCGAGCTCTTCCGTCTCGCCGGCAGCGACGCCGTCATCTACCCCAACCGCGACGGGCGCTTCGGCTTCTCGCTGGCGCGCTGCGAGCGCATCAACGAACGGCTGCGGCGCCCCCTCGGGGGACTGCGCGCCGCCATGCCTACCCCGGGCGGTGGCCTGGACGTCACACGCATCGGCGCTTGGGCGCGGCACTACGGGCGCGATACCCTGTTCCTGGTCGGCGGCAGCCTGTACGCGCGCGGGGATATCGCCGCCGCCTCCGCGCGCCTGATCGATGCCCTGGAACACGCCCATGACGAGTGATAACGACCGCAGCAAGGTGCTCCACGCCCGGGACTTCCGCTGGGAGGCGGTGCCGGTGCGCGAGTACAAGAGCGAGGGCACCACGACCTTCCGCGACATCACCCGCCAGACGCTGATCGGCGAGGGGGAGGACGAACGCGCCCCGGGCTTCGTGACGCGGTACTTCGAGATCCAGCCCGGCGGCTACTCCACGCTGGAGTACCACGCCCACCCACACTCGGTGGTCGTGCTGCGCGGCGGCGGCCAGGTGATCCTGGGGGACCGCGTGGAGCCGCTGCACCCCCATGACGTCGTCTACATCGCGCCGCACACCGTCCACCAGTTCCACGCCACCGGCGACGGGCCCCTCGGCTTTCTGTGCATCGTCGACCGCGAGCGCGACCGCCCCACCCTGCCCGACGACGACGAGGTGGAACGGCTGAGCCGTTACCCGGACATCGCGACGCGCCTGCGCCGATAGCCCTGCGGCGGCACCCGCCGCCCGGGCCGGCATGCGGCCCCGTCTCTGCCCTTGTGAAACACCTTTGCGCCCCGGACCTGGGGCGCCGCCTGGCCGGCGGCGCTCCCAGGCAGGCCTGCTACTGCGCCCCGAACGAGGGCAGCCACAGCGACAGCTCCGGGAAGACAATCAGCAGCGCAGTGGCGAGCAGCAGGATCAGGATGAACGGCGGGGTGCCGCGGATCACGTCGAAATAGGGCCGCCGGAACACCGCCATCGCCGTGAAGATGTCACAGCCGAACGGCGGCGTGGCCGAGCCGATCGCCGCCTGCAGGGTAACGATCACGCCCACGTGCACCGGATCCAGCCCGGCCGAGTCGACCAGCGGCTTGAAGATCGGCACCAGGATCAGGATGACCACGATCGGGTCGACGAACATGCAGCCGATGAAGAACGACAGCGCGATCAGCGACAGCGCGGCGATCTGGTTGTCGCCGATGCTGTCCACCGCCGGGCCGAGGACCTGCTCCGGGATATGCGCCGTCGCCAGGGTCTGCGAGAACGCGGCGCCCACCGCGACCAGGATGAACACCACGGCGGTGATCATGCCCGTGGACAGCGCCAGGTCCCAGAGATCGCGCAGCGTGACCTGACGGAAGATGATCACCTCCAGCACGAAGGCGTAGGCCACCGCCACCGCCGAGGCCTCCACCGGGCTGAAGAAACCGCCGTAGATGCCGCCCACCACGATGGCCGGGAAGCCCAGCGGCAGCAGCGCGCGCTTGATCGACTGCCAGCGCTCCGGCCACGGGGTCCGCGGCTCGGGCTCGATGCCCTGGACACGCGAGCCGATGTAGCAGTACACGGAGAACAGCAGCAGGATGAGCAGGCCGGGGACGATACCGGCGATGAACAGGTCGCCGATGGACGCCCCGGGCATGATCACCCCGTAGACGATGAAGCCGATGCTCGGCGGGATCAGCAGTGCGATGTCGCTGGAGTTGATGATCAGCGCCAGCGCGAAGCTGTCGGTGTAGCCCTTCTCGAGCAGCCGCGGGCGCATGGGCCCGCCCATGGCGACCACCGTGGCCTGGGTCGAGCCGGAAACCGCGCCGAACACCGCACAGCTCGCCGCGGTGGTGATCGGCAGGCCGCCGCGCAGATGGCCGGTGAAGGCGGAGACCAGGTCCAGCAGCCGGTTGGCGGTGTGCCCCTTGGTCATGATGTCCGCGGCGAAGATGAACATCGGCACCGCCGCGAGCACCCAGGTGCCGATACCGGAGATCATCCAGCTCACACCCTGGTCGGGCCCGAAGAAGGTCATCCCCGTGAACATCATGTACAGCGTGCCGGCCGCCAGCGGGACCATCATCGGGAACCCGAGCAGCAGCAGCACGATCATCGTCACAACAAGCCAGGTCAACATCCGGCGCGCTCCCCTTGCTCTCTAGCCTACGCGCCCGCTCAGGCGCCGTTATTCTGATTCGTCGTGGTGCCGGCCGCGGCACCCTCCTCCTCGACGGGAACCTCGGCGTACTCCTCCTTCTCGGTGAAGGAGCGATACAGCTCGTGGCTGGTGAGATTGCGCACGGCGGTGAGCACGTACTGCACGCCGGCGAGGGTGAAGCCAATGGGCGCGGCGAGGTAGACGATCCACAGCGGGATGGTCAGCGCCGAGCTGGTGCGCCCCCGCTCGTAGATCGCCAGGGTGTAGTCGGCGGACTCGAAGGCCAGGTAGAACATCAGCGCGGCCGTGCCGAGACAGATCAGCACGAGCAGCCCCTTGCGGGCGGTGCCGCCGAGCTGATCGTAGAGGGCGGACATGCTGATGTGGCGGGCGGAGCGGGCGGCGTAGCTGACGCCGATGAAGGTGATGAGGATGATCAGGAGCTCGGTGATCTCGCTGGTGCCGGGGATGCCTTCGCCGAAGATCAGTCTTCCGAGGACATGCCCGCTCATGACGATGGCCATGACCAGGATACCGCCGCCGACTATCAGCCTTTCTATGTTGCCGAGCCAGCGGTCCAGCGTCGCCAACCCTCTGAGAAAGACGTTGTGACTGCGCGGTCCCGCCGCACCATCACCGGATTGCGTCATAGCGAATTCCCCCGCCGCGGCTGGTCAAACCTCAATTGACCATAAACCAAGAATCCGGGTTTGCCTACTCGCTGGACGGCCGAAAACCCTGTGTTACTGTTACCGGGGAGCCTCGACACGAACGAGAACAGCCAATCAGAAAGGAGGTCCTTACCCATGCGGCTGTACAAGTCCATCTCCATCGCGGCGCTCGGCCTGGGCCTGGCGTTCGCGGCAACAGCGAGCAGTGCGGAGACCTGGCGCTTCGGTCTCGAAGAGATCGAGGGCAGCGTTCAGTACGAGTACGCGGCCGAGTTCAAGAACATCATCGAGGAGAAGACCGACGGCGACGTCACCGTCGAGCTCTATCCCTACGGCGAGCTGGGCGGGCTCACCGACATCTACGATGCCGTCCAGAGCGGCGCCATCCAGCTCGCGTTCGGCTCCGGCTTCCTCGGCGGGACGGTGCCCGAGAGCCAGCTGTTCAGCCTGAACTTCATCCTGCCCCAGGACGAGTGGATGACCACCAAGGTCCTCAACTCCCCCGAGTTCCTGGAGAGTGACCCGTGGCAGAACGCGTTCCAGGATCGCGGCCTGCACCCGATCGCGATCGTGCCCGAGGGCTTCCAGGTCTGGACGGCGAACAAGCCGATCCACACCCCTGACGACATGGAAGGTCTCGCCATCCGCGTGATGGACAACCGCCTGCTGCTCGAGACCTACCGCGCCTATGGGGCGTCGCCGACGACCATCGAGTACGGCGAGCTCTACAGCGCCCTCCAGCAGGGCCAGGCCGAGGGCAACATCCAGCCGGTCTTCGCCCACGAGGAGATGAACTTCTACGAGGTTCAGGACTACATGATCTTCGCCAACCAGGCGCAGTTCGTGGCCACCGCGATGGCGAACCAGGACTGGTACAGCGGCCTGTCCGACGAGCGTAAGCAGCTCATCAAGGAGGCCACCGACGAGCTCGTGCGCTATATCCACGACAAGCAGCAGGAGCTCAACAGCAAGCGCCTGGATATCATCAAGTCCAACAGCGACATCGAGATCATCCGGCTCTCCGACGAGGAGCGGAACCAGTTCCGCGAGCTCGCCAAGCCGGTGCGCCAGGTCTTCGTCGACGAGGTCGGCGACAGTGGCCAGGAGCTGCTGGATCTGGTGACCAAGCTGTTCGACGAGGCCGAGAAGAAGTAGGCTTCCCGAAGCGGGAAACCTCGAGACCCGATCGAGCCCGGGGCGGCGCCCCGGGCTCTTTTCGTTACGGCCGGCGGTATTTGCCCGCGTCGGCCTTTGCGGCAGAATTGGCGGCTTACGGCGCCGCGCACGACGCCTTCGCCGGGACACGTCGGCGCCGGCAACACCAGCCAGGGGGAAAGGGAATGATCGGCAAAAACCTCGTCCGCGGCCTGCTCGGGGCCGCCTCGCTGTCCATGGCACTGATCGCGGGCCCCGCGGCCGCGGCCCCGGCGACCGTCAGGGTGACCTCCATCGTCGAGCACCCGGCGCTGGACGCCGTGCGTGATGGCACGCTGGACGAGCTGCGCGAGCGCGGCTACGAGCAGAACGACAACCTCGACTGGGCGTTCCAGACCGCCCAGGGCGATGTCGGCATCGCCGGACAGATCGCCCGGCAGTACGTGGGCGACGACCCAGACGTGATCGTCGCCATCGCCACGCCCTCGGCACAGGCCGCGGTATCCGCCGCCCGCGGACGGATCCCGGTGGTCTTCTCCGCGGTGACCGACCCGGTCAACGCCAAGCTGGTGAACGATCTCGACCATCCGGGCGGCAATGTCACCGGCGTCTCCGACATGACGCCGGTAGCCAGGCACCTGGCGTTCATCAAGCGCGTAATGCCGGAGCTCGAGACCCTCGGCATTCCCTACAATCCCGGTGAGCCCAACGCCGTCGTGCTTGTCGACGCGATCAAGAAGGCCGCGCCGGAGTACGGCATCGAGGTCAAGACCGCGGCCGCCCCGTCAACAGCGGACGTGCTCGGCGCCGCCCGCTCACTGGTCGGCGACGTGGACGCCATGTACATCGGCACCGACAACACCCTGATCAGCGCCTTCGAGTCGGTGGCCAAGGTGGGCATGGAGGCGGACATCCCGATCTTCACGGGCGACACCACCATCGTGAGCCGCGGCGCCGCCGCCGGTATCGGGTTCAACTACTACGACGTCGGCCGCCAGACCGGTGCCATCGTGGCCCGCATCCTCGAGGGCGAGGCCCCCGGGGATATCCCGGTGGAGTTCGTCGACAAGACACGGATCCATCTCAATCCGGCGGCGGCCCGCAAGATGGGGCTGGAGTTCGACCAGTCGGTGCTCGACGACGCCGACGAGATCGTCGAATAACACGCGCGGGCCCGCGGCCGGGTCCGAACGGCGCCGGCCACCACGCCGGCGCCCGGCCACCGGCCGTTTTCCGGCCGCGCCCACAAGGCGTGGCCGGCCCGGACCGGCACCTTCGGTTATGACGCAAAGGGCAGCGACGTGAGTCAGATCGCCATTCTCGGCGCCATAGAGACCGGCCTGCTGTTCGGCCTGGTCGCCATCGGCGTCTTCCTGAGCTTCCGGATACTCAACTTCCCCGACCTTACCGTCGACGGCAGCCTTCCGCTGGGCGCCGCCGTCGCCGCAACGCTGATCCTCGCCGGCGTGAACCCCTGGCTGTCGACCGTGGCCGCCTTCTTCGCCGGGGCCGGCGCCGGGCTGGTCACCGCCTGGCTGAACGTGCGCCTGCGCATCCTCCACCTGCTCGCGAGCATCCTGGTGATGATCTCGCTGCACACGGTGAACCTGCGCATCATGGGCCGGCCCAATGTCGCACTGCTCGGCGAGCCCACGGTCTTCTCCGCATTCGAGGGCCTGGACATCCCCTACTACTGGCTCAATCCCGCGGTGCTCCTGGTCGTGGTCCTCGTCACCGGTTACCTGATCACGCGCTTCCTGGGCTCGGAGATGGGACTCGGCATGCGCGCCACCGGTGCCAACCCGCGCATGGCCTCCGCGCAGGGCATTCATACCGGGCGGATGACGCTGCTCGGCATCGCGCTGTCCAATGCCCTGGTGGCACTCGCGGGCGCGCTGTTCGCCCAGATCCAGGGCGCAGCGGACATCACCATGGGCATCGGCACCATCGTGATCGGCCTGGCCGCGGTGATCGTGGGCGAGGCGCTGGTACCGCCGAAGACGATCGTGCGCGCGGTCATCGGCGCGGTGATCGGCTCGATCATCTACCGCTTCGCCGTGGCCTTCGCGCTCAACGCCGAATTCATCGGCCTGCAGGCGCAGGACCTCAAACTCATCACCGCGGTGCTGGTCGTGGTCGCCATGGTGCTGCCGGGCCTGCGCACCAAGCGCGCCATGCAGCGCCGGGCCCGGGCCACTCCGGCCAACAAGGGGGGACAGGGCTGATGATCCGTCTCGAGGACATCCACGTCACCTTCAATCCCGGTACGGCCATCGAGACCCACGCGCTCACGGGCCTGAACCTGGACATCCCCACGGGCGAGTTCGTCACCGTCATCGGCTCCAACGGCGCGGGCAAGTCCACCATGCTCAACGTCCTCGCCGGCGAGACCGGCACGGACACCGGCCGCGTGCTCATCGGCGAGGACGACGTCACCCGCCGCAGCACATCGGCACGGGCGGGGCTGGTCGCCCGGGTGTTCCAGGACCCCATGGCCGGCACCTGCGAAGACCTCACCATCGAGGAGAACCTGGCCCTTGCCTGCGCCCGCGGCCACCGCCGCGGATTGCGCCGCGCGGTCGACGGCGGCCGCCACCGCGCCTTCCGCGAGCGGATCGCGGAGATCAACCTCGGCCTCGAGGACCGCCTCGGCGACCGCATGGGCCTGCTCTCCGGCGGCCAGCGCCAGGCCGTGAGCCTGCTGATGGCCACCATGAACCCCATGCGCATCCTCCTGCTCGACGAGCACACTGCGGCGCTGGACCCGCGTACCGCGAACTTCGTCATGGGCCTGACGGACCGCTTCGTGGGAGAGTCCGGGCTGACTACACTGATGGTCACCCACTCCATGCGTCAGGCGCTGGACCACGGCGACCGTACGGTCATGCTCCACGAGGGGCGGGTAGTGCTCGACGTCAGCGGGGAGGAGCGCCGCGGCATGAAGGTCGAGGACCTGTTGCACATGTTCGAGAAGGTCCGCGGCGAGGAGGTCGACGACGACGCACTCGTACTCGGCTGAACATGGCCGGCGGCGAACGCCGGCCCGGAGGACACGGTCATGACGGTCCCCACGGAACCGGCACACCTGGCGCTGCGGCGCTACGCGCGGGAGACACACCACCACGCTCACCCCCATCACCAGGTCGTGCTGCCGCTGGCGGGCACACTGGAAATGGACGTGGACGGCCGGGGCGGCGACGTCACCGGCGACTGTGCCGCCGTTATCCCCCGCGGCCGGCCCCACGGCTTCGCCGGCAGCGGTGACAACGCGTTCCTGATCCTCGACATCACCGCACCGCCCTCCCCCGGCAACGGCCGCGAATTCTGGCAGGCGGCCGCCGAACAGCCCTTCGTGCGCTTCGACGCCAGCCTCCACGGGCTGTGCCGCTTCATGGCCGAGCGCATCGGCCCGGACGGTCTCGGCGGGGTGCGCTCCGAGGTCACCGGATCGATGATCGTCGAGACCCTCGCCCGGGGCCTCGACACGGTCCCCGCCGCCCTGCCACGGCCGCTGGCGCGGGCCGTCCGGTTCATGGAATCCCACTGCAGCGAGGCCCTCACGGTGGCGGCGATCGCCCGCGAGGCCGGTGTCGGAACCAGCCGGCTGTTCACGCTGTTCGATACGCATTTCGGGACTTCGCCGGGCCGCTATCTCGCCCGGCAGCGCCTGCATCACGCACGCTGGCTGCTGGAGACGACGCGCCGGCCGCTCGCGGAGATCGCCCTGGCCTCCGGCTACGCGGACCAGAGCACCTTCACCCGCGCCTTCCGCCGGGAGACGGGCATGCCGCCGGCCGCTTACCGCCGCCGCCACGGTGGCCGGCGATAAAGGCGGAGACCAGGCACAAACGGCGGCAGCAACGGGCAAAGACAGGCCTCCGCCCCACGCTCCAGACTGCGGCCTCAGGACGCAGAGGAGATGCAAGCCATGACCCGTCGACTGACCGACTTCTCCGTGCTCACCTTCGACTGCTACGGGACGCTGATCGACTGGGAGAGCGGGATCTGGGACGCCCTGCAGCCGGTGCTCCACGCCAACGGCTGCACGGAAATCACCCGCGAAACCGGCCTCGCCGCCTTCGCCGAGTTCGAGAGCACGCAGCAGGCCGAGACCCCCGGGATGCGCTACCCCGAGCTGTTGCGGCGTGTCCACGAGCGCTTCGTCGAGCGCTTCGGGCTGCGCAGCAACGAGGCCCTGGACCGGGCGTTCGGCGAGTCCGTGCCTCACTGGCCCGCCTTCCCCGACAGCGCCGACGCCCTGCGCTCGCTCGCCCGTTCGTACCGGCTGGTGATCCTCTCCAACGTGGACCACGGGGGCTTCGCCGCCTCCAATCGCAAGCTCGGGGTCACCTTCGACGCCATCTACACCGCCGAGGACATGGGCGCCTACAAGCCCACCCCCGGCAATTTCGAGTACATGGTCAACCGGCTGCGGGAGGACCACGGCATCGCCCCGGAGCAGATCCTGCACACCGCCCAGAGCCTGTTCCACGACCACGTCCCGGCCAGCCACGCCGGCCTCGCCCGATGCTGGATCGATCGCCAGGGCCTGTCCCGTGGCGGCAGCTGGGGGGCCACCGCAGAGGTACCGGAACGGCCCTCGGTCGACTTCCTCTTCCCGGACCTCGCCGGCATGGCCGCGCAGGTGCGCGAGGAGGAGGACGCCCCGCCGGCGCGCTGAACGAGGGCGGGCGGGGTCCGTAAAGCCCCGTATGCACATGCCGGAGTCCCCGCGCTAGCCTTACTGACACGGTCATTCCCATGGCCGCCCGCCCCCGGCGAACATACCGGGGACGGGGCTGTCGAAACGGTAAAGGTCAGCGGAGAGAAGGCATGGCCATGACACGACGCCAGTTGCTCGCGGCCCTCGGGGCCGCGGCCATCATCCCCGCCGGGGTGTGGCGGCTGCTGCCGAGCGCTCGCGCCGCCGGCGAGTTCCCCCTGGAGCTCAGCGAGGCGGAGTGGCGCAAGCGGCTGACCCCACGCGAGTACGAGGTCCTGCGCGAGGAGGACACCGAGGCACCCGGCAGCAGCGAGCTCCTGCACGAGAAGCGCGCCGGGGTATACACCTGTGCCGGCTGCGACCAGCCCGTGTTCCGCTCGGAGACCAAGTTCGACAGCGGCACCGGCTGGCCGAGCTTCTACGCCCCCATCGACGGCGCGATCGGCACCCGCGAGGACCGCCGCCTGCTCGTGATGGTGCGCACCGAGGTGCACTGCAGCCGCTGCGGCGGCCATCTCGGCCACGTCTTCGAGGACGGTCCGGAGCCCACGGGGCTGCGCTACTGCCTCAACGGCGTGGCGCTTGATTTCGTCCCCGCCGGGGAGGCCCCGGCATGATGCGCCGGCTGGCCGTAATCCTCCTTGCCGCCGTCACCACCGCCGCAGGCGCCGCCGGCATGGGCAAGCCCGCGGCCGGCCCGCCACCGGAGGGACTCGCGGTGGCGACCTTCGCCGGCGGCTGCTTCTGGTGCATGGAGCCGCCGTTCGACAAGCTCGACGGCGTGCGTGAGACGATCTCCGGCTATACCGGCGGCCACGTCGAGCGACCCACCTACCGCCAGGTCGGCAGCGGCGGCACGGGTCACTACGAGGCGGAACGCGTGGTCTACGACCCGGCGAAGATCAGCTACGAGCGGCTGCTCGAGGTGTACTGGCGCAACGTCGACCCCTTCGACCCCGGCGGACAGTTCTGCGACCGCGGCCGTTCCTATCGCACGGCGATCTTCGTGCACAACGACGAGCAGCGCCGTCTCGCCGAGCAGAGCAAGGAGCGGCTGGCGCAGCGCTTCGATCACCGCATCGTCACACCGGTGGTCGACGCCTCGGCGTTCTATCCGGCGGAGGACTATCACCAGGACTACTACCGGAAGAATCCGATCCGCTACAAGTACTACCGCCTGCGCTGCGGGCGGGACCAGCGCCTGGAAGCCATCTGGGGTGACGAGGCTGGCGGGTGAGGCCCGTCCGCCATCAACCGCGTCCTTCGCCGTCCGTTCCCGGGACGGTGGCGGGCGCCTCCATACGGACGCCCTGCGCGCCGCAGAACGCCGACAGCGCCTCCAGCTCGTCGTCCGGCAGCACCAGCTCCATGACCACCCCCTCGCCGTAGTCGACCGAGCACGGCCATGCGTCGTGACCGGAGGCCCAGTGGCGCAGCGGCTGCTCGACCGCGAAGCCCATATGCAGGCGGACCCGGGAGCACGGCCGGTGACGCGTGAGCTCGAGCGCCGATAGCACCTGTTCCGTGGCACCCGCGTAGGCCCGGGTAAGGCCGCCGGCCCCCAGCTTGATACCGCCGAAATAGCGCACGACGACCACCACCACGTCGGCGATGCCCTTGTGCTGGATCACACCGAGGATGGGCCGGCCGGCGGTACCCGAAGGCTCACCGGCATCGCTCACCGCCGCGGAGGCGGCCCCCTCGGGGTCTCCGACGAGGTAGGCCCAGCAGTGATGGCGCGCGTCCGGGAACTCCGCGGTCAGCCGATCGACCACGGCGAACGCCTCCCCGCGCGTCTCCGCGCGTTCGGCGTGAGCGATGAACCGGCTCTTGCGCACCAAGGTCTCGGCACGCGCCGGACCGGCCGGCACCAGCGGGGCGGTGTCCGCCACGGCGACTCCTCCGGGAGGTGAAAGGCGTGCCGCCATACTAACCCGGACGCTTGCCCGTCCTCACCCCGGTATGCCGGGAACGCCCCTTCACCGGACCGCGGTGCCGCCCGGCAAGGGCCCGTTGCACCCGCAAGGCATACGGACACACGGCGATCAGGCACCGGATGAGACCGTGGATCCATCAAAGCTTGATGTTGCTCACACGCCGGCGACCGCCACGCCGCCAAAATGCTACAGTCGTGCGTAGCCGCGCGGATACGCGCCGTCGCGGCAACACGGCCCAATCCGAACAATAAGGCGCGGTAGGGAATGGACTGCGCCGGCCAGCAAGGAGATCATCCATGCGCGCGATGCTTCGCGGACTGCTCGCCCTGGTGCTGTGCGGCGCGTATGCCACGGCCCATGCCGACTTCTCCGACGGTGAGATCCGCATCGGGGTGCTTACCGACCTCTCCGGCGTCTCCCGCGGCGACGCCGGCCAGCTGAGCGTGGTCGCCGCCGAGGTCGCCGCCGACCGCCTGGGCGGGAATATCGACGGTGCCCCCATCCGTATCATCGCCATGGATCACGGCAGCGATGCGGATCAGGCACTGAAGGCGGCGCGGGAACTGGTCGAGACCCACCACGTGGACATGATCACCGACCTGGTGCGCTCCAACACGGCAATCCCGGTACAGCGCTATGCGACCGAGCAGGGCGTGGTGGTCATGCCCACCGGCGCGGGCGCCTCGGCACT
>NZ_WNXE01000002.1:0-8189 GCF_010993615.1 Arhodomonas sp. KWT
AGGCAGCGCATGGTGGTCTGATGCCCCCGCCACCCGGGGGGGCAGGCCAACGGCGGTACCCGCGCTTGCTGGGAACGCGTAATGCGGCTGGCGAAGATCAAGCTCTCCGGCTTCAAGTCGTTCGTGGACCCCACCACGGTGACGCTTCCCGGCGATCTCGTGGCGATCGTCGGGCCGAACGGCTGCGGCAAATCCAACATCATCGATGCCGTGCGCTGGGTCATGGGCGAGAGCTCGGCCAAGCACCTGCGCGGCGAGTCGATGGCGGACGTCATCTTCAATGGTTCCGGCAGCCGTAAGCCGGTGGGTGCCGCCTCGATCGAGCTCGTCTTCGACAACAGCGACGGCACCATCACCGGGCAGTACGCCGGCTACAACGAGATCGCGGTGCGCCGCCAGGTGAACCGCGACGGCCAGTCCGCGTACTACCTCAACGGCACACGCTGCCGCCGGCGCGACATCACCGACATCTTCCTTGGCACCGGTCTCGGGCCGCGCAGCTACTCGATCATCGAGCAGGGCATGATCTCGCGGGTGATCGAGGCGCGCCCCGAGGAGCTGCGCCGCTACCTCGAGGAGGCGGCGGGCATCAGCCTGTACAAGGAGCGCCGGCGTGAGACCGAGCGGCGCATCCGCGACACCCTGGAGAACCTGGAGCGGCTCGAGGACGTTCGCGACGAGGTCGCGCGCCAGCTCGAGAAGCTCAAGCGCCAGGCCGACACCGCCGAGCGTTACAAGGGCCTGCGGGCCGAGCAGCGCCAGCGCCAGGCCGAGCTGCACGTCCTGCGCCTGCAGGGCCTGGAGGCCGAGCGCGAGCGCCTGGAAGGCGAGCTGCGGCGCCGCGACACCGAGGTCGAGGCCGCGGTCGCCGAGCAGCGCCGGCTCGAGCGCGAGACCGAGAGCGTGCGCGCACGCCACGCCGAGGACAGCGACCGCCTCAACGAGATCCAGGCCGAGTACTACGGTGTTGGCTCCGAGATCACCCGCCTCGAGCAGCGCATGAAGCACCAGCGTGAGATGCGTGAGGCACGCCGCGCGGAGGAGGCGCGTACCCGCGAGGCGCTGGATGAGCACCGGGCCAGCCTGGAGCAGGACGGCGAGAAGCTGCGCCTGGCCGAGGAGCGCGTCGCCGAGCTGGAGCCGGAACACGAGGCCCTTGCCGAGGCCGAGGCCGGTGCCGACGAGGGCGTGCAGCAGGCCCAGCAGGCACTGGAGGACTGGCGCGAGCGATGGGAGCGCTTCAACGAGGACGCCCAGCAGCCGGCGCGTACCGCCGAAGTCGAGCGTGCCCGTATCGAGCAGCTCGAACGTCAGGGTGAGGAGCGGACCCGTCAGCGAGAGCGCCTCGCCCAGGAAATCGAGTCCCTGGACGAGGCCCTGGCCCGCGAGTCGGACGAGGCCGGCGCGGAGCGTCTGGAGGCCCTGGAGGAGCGCCTGGAGGGCCTGCGCGAGCGCCTGGACGAACGCGACGAGGCCCTGACGGCACTCGAGGACGAGGCCACCGAGCTGGACGAGTCCCTGGAAGGGACCCGGGAAGAGCGCCACCGTACCGCGGCACGGCTCACCTCCCTGGAGACCCTGCAGGAGGCCGCCCTCGGCGAGGGCGAGGCGGCGGGGCGCTGGCTTGCCGCGCAGGGCCTGGACGACGGCGAGCGGCTGGCCCGCCGCCTCGACGTCGAGCCGGGCTGGGAGCGGGCCGTGGAGGCGGTCCTCGGGGCCCACCTGCAGGCGGTCCTGGTCACGGATCCCGGGCGCTACGTGGCCGCCCTAGCGGCCCTGGAGGGTGACGAGATCGTGCTCCAGCGGCCCGCGGACGGGGTGCTGGATGGGGCATCGCCCGGCGACGGGCTTGCGCGGCGGGTAAGCGCCCCGTGGCCGGTGGCGGGGCTCTTCGCGGGGGTCCATACCGCCGAGGATGTGGATGCCGCACTGGCCCGAGCCCCCGACCTCGCGCCCGGCGAGGAGATCGTCACGCCGGACGGCACCCGTTTCGGACCGGACTGGGTGCACGCCCGCGGCGAGGCCCGTGACGACACCGGCGTGCTGGCACGGGAGCGCGACCTCTCGGAGACGCGGGAGGCGCTTGAGACGCTGGATGCCCGGCTCGCCGAACAGGAGGCCCGCCGCGGCGAGCTGCGTGAGCGCATCGCCGATCTCACCGAACGACGGGACGACGACCGCGATGCCCTCCACGAGGCCGAACGCGAGCGCGCCAGCCTGCAGGCGCAGGTGGACAACCAGCGGGCCCAGCAGCAGGAGCGCGGGGAGCGCCGCCGCGCCCGCCAGGCGGAGCTCGAGGACCTTGCCGAGGCCATCGAGGAGATCAATGCGGACGTCCGTGCCGCTCGCGAGCGCCAGGCCGAGGCGCTGGATCGCAGTGAGGCCCTGGACGAGACCCGGGAGCGGCTCAACGAGGAGAAGCTCGGTCTGCAGGACCAGCTGGATGCGGCGCGCGAACGCCTGGCCGACGTGCGCTCGCGCCGGCACGACGTGGCACTGCGCCTGGAGAGCGCGACCACGGCCAGACAGTCCCTGGCGGAGTCCGTCTCACGCCAGAAGGCCCAGTGCGAACGCCTCGAGGCGCGGCTCGCGGAGCTCGCAGCAGCGGACGACGAGCCCGCCGAGGTCGACGACGAGGCCGCCGAGGCCGAACGCCAGCGCCTGCTGGAGCGTCGCCAGTCCGTGGAACACGAGCTCGGCGAGGCCCGCACCCGCCTGGGTGACGCGGAGGAACGGCTGCGCGATCTCGAGACCCGCCGCGGCGAGGCCGAGCGCTCGGTCACCGAGCTGCGCGAGGGCACGGAGTCCGCGCGTTACCGCAGCTACGAGCTCAAGATCCGCATTCAGACCCAGGCCGAGCAGCTCGCGGAGATGGAGGTGGATCGCGCCGAGACCGCCACGGCGCTGCCGGAGGACGCCGACGAGCAGCGCTGGGAGGCGGAGCTGGAGCGCCTGGATGAGCGCATCCGCCGCCTGGGGCCGATCAACCTGGCGGCGATCGACGAGTACCGCGAGCTCGAATCCCGCAAGGGCTACCTCGACAGCCAGTACGAGGACCTCAACGAGGCCCTGGAAACCTTGCAGTCCGCGATCCGGCGCATCGACCGGGAGACGCGCCAGCGTTTCAAGGAGACCTTCGAGAAGGTCAACGAGGGCATGCAGCGTCTCTTTCCCCGGCTTTTCGGCGGCGGCAGCGGCTACCTGGAACTCACGGGCGAGGATCTGCTCGAAACCGGTGTGGCGATCATGGCGCGCCCGCCGGGCAAGCGGGTGAGCAACATCCACCTGCTCTCCGGCGGCGAAAAGGCGCTCACGGCAGTGGCCCTGGTGTTCGCCATCTTCGAGCTCAACCCGGCGCCGTTCTGCATGCTCGACGAGGTGGACGCACCGCTGGACGAGGCCAACGTCGGGCGTTTCTGCGACATGCTCCAGGCCCTGTCGGACCGGGTGCAGTTTATCGTCATCACCCACAACAAGGTGACCATGGCCGCGGCCAGCCACCTTGCCGGCGTGACCATGAACGAGCCCGGAGTCTCCCGGCTGGTGGCCGTGGATATGGAGGCGGCGACCGCGCTGGTGGACACCCCGGGGGACGGGGCTTGAGCTTCATGCACGCGCCATGCAGGCTGTTCCGAGCATGGCGAGCGCCCTCGGCCATGGCATCCAGGTGAGCGATCGGACGGGAAGATGGACGAACTGCGCTGGCTTTTGATCATTCTCGGTGCCCTGGTCATTGTGGCCATCTACCTGCATGGCACGTTCCAGAACTGGCGCCATGACGGCCTGCCCTGGTCCCGGAACCGTCGCAACCAGCGCGAGCCGTTCGCCGGCGGTGGTGTCGAGGAGCCCCACCTGGACGACGAGCTGCCCGAGTTCGATCCGGAGCTGGAAACCGGGCGCGAGACCGGGGACCTGGGCCGGGAGGGTGACGATGACGACCGGGTGTCGCCGTTTCACGACGTGGGGGCGGAGGCCGATCCCGAAGCCGGCATGGACGAAGGTGACGACCTCCCCGCCGGCCGCGACGAACGTGACTTCCCCGCCTGGGCCCACAGCCGCGTCGAAGGCTCACGCTCCCGGGCCGAGGAGTGGCCCGTGCCGGAGGCGGACGACGACGACTGGTGGCCGGACGATGACCTTCCCGTTGGCAGCACGCCGGATGACGGAAGCCCGGACGCGCCGGAGATCGAGGAGGGTGTCGAGGGCAGCGACGCCGGTGCGCTCGGCGACGGTGGCGGCGAACGCGAGCCCGCCCGCCGTGGCCGGCTCGCCGAGCGCCTGCGCCGGGCCCTGGGCACGGACGGCGGTGGCGACGGCAGCCGTGGCGGGGGCGAGGCCGAGGCGGACGTGCCCCCGGGGCTGGAGGAGAAGATCGTCGTCATCAACGTGCTCGCCCCCAACGGCGAGCGATTCCTCGGGCCCGCGGTGCAGGATGCCCTGCAGTCCGCCGGCCTGACCTTCGGCGAGCACGGCATCTTCCATCGCTACATCGAGGGCAGCCGGGGCCGGGTCGCGGAGTTCAGCGTCGCCAACATCCTCAACCCCGGCTGGTTCGACCTGGAGCGCATGGAGGGGTTCGAGACCCCGGGACTCGCGTTCTTTCTCCGCCTGCCGGGGCCGTTCGACGCCGTGACCGCCTTCGAGGAGATGCTCGAGGCCGCACGCCACGTGGCCGGCGAGCTCGACGGCCAGCTTCTGGACGCGCGCCGCTGCGACCTCACCCATCAGGCGGTGGAGCACCTGCGCGAGGAGATGATCGAGTACCGCCGCCGTGCGCACCTCGCCCGCCGGCAGCACCGAGAGTGACCACCCCGAACCCATGAGCGAGTCCAACGACGCCTTCCCCGGGGCGGAACGCCGTGCCGCCGAGCTGCGCGAGACCCTCGCCGACCACAATTACCGCTATTACGTCCTCGACGAGCCGGCCGTCTCCGACGCCGAGTACGACGCGCTGCTGCGCGAGCTCCAGGACCTGGAGCGGCAGTGGCCGTCGCTGGCGACCCCGGATTCGCCCACCCAGCGCGTCGGCGCGCCACCGCTGGAGGCCTTCGAGCCGGCGCGCCACGAGCAGCCCATGCTCTCGCTGGGCAACGTCTTCAGCGAGGAGGAGCTGCGCGAGTTCGACCGCCGGGTGCACGAGCGTGCCGCCGGCGGCGATGTCGCCTACGTGTGCGAGCCCAAGCTCGACGGCCTGTCGGTGAACCTGCGCTACGAGGACGGCCTGCTCGCGCGCGCCGCCACGCGGGGCGACGGTGAGGTCGGCGAGGACATCACCGCTAACGTGCGCACCATCCGCTCGGTGCCCCTGCGCCTCACCGGCGCGGCCCCGTCGCTGCTGGAGGTCCGTGGCGAGGTCGTCATCCGCAAGGCGGACTTCGAACGCCTCAACGCCCGGCGCGAGGCCGCCGGCGAGCGGACCTTCGCCAACCCCCGCAACGCCGCCGCCGGCAGCCTGCGCCAGCTCGATTCCCGGATCACCGCGCGCCGGCCGCTGACCTTCTTCACCTTCGGCACCGGGGCCAGCTCGGAGACACTGGCGGCCACGCACAGCGACGTGCTCACCCGGCTTGAGGCCTGGGGTTTCCGGGTCAACGAGCACGTCCAGCGCGTCGACGACGTGGACGGCTGCCTCCGCTATTACCAGTGGCTGCTGGAGTATCGCGATACGCTGAGCTACGAAATCGACGGCGCGGTCTACAAGGTCGACGACCTGGCCCTGCGCGAGCGCCTGGGCTTCACCGCCCGCGCACCCCGTTGGGCCGCCGCGCACAAGCTCCCGGCGCGGGAGGCCACCACGGTGGTGGAGACCATCGCGGCCTCGGTGGGGCGTACCGGCGTGATCACCCCGGTGGCCGAGTTGGCGCCCGTCGAGGTCGGCGGCGTGACCGTCAGCCGCGCGACCCTGCACAACCTCGACGAGGTGCGCCGCAAGGACGTGCGCGAGGGCGACACCGTCATGGTCCGCCGTGCCGGTGATGTCATCCCCGAGATCACGGCGGTAATCACCGAGCGGCGGCCTGCCGGCGTCGAGCCCTGGGACATGCCCGGCGCCTGTCCGGTATGCGGCTCCGAGGTGCTGCGCCTGGACGAGGAGGCCGCCCACCGCTGCATCGGCGGGCTGTACTGCCCGGCCCAGCGCATGGGCGCGCTGCTGCACTTCGTCTCGCGCCGGGCCATGGACATCGACGGGCTCGGCGAGAAGCTCGTCGCGCAGCTCGTCGAGCGCGACCTGGTGCGCACCGCCGCCGACCTGTATCACCTCGATGCCCGGCGCCTGAGCGGGCTGGAGCGCATGGGCGAGCGCTCCGCCGCGAACCTCCTGCGCGCCATCGACGCCTCCCGCGAGACGACCCTGGCGCGGTTCCTCTATGCCCTGGGGATCAATCACGTGGGTGAGGTCACCGCCAAGGCCCTGGCGGCCCACTTCGGCGAGCTCGATGCCATCAGGCAGGCGGATGAGGAGGCCCTTGAGTCGGTGCCGGACGTGGGGCCCGTGGTCGCGCAGAGCGTGGCGCACTTCTTCGCCCAGCCCCACAATCAGGAGGTCATCGACGGCCTGCTCCACGCCGGTGTCCACTGGCCGGCCCCGGAGGGGCGTGACGGTGATGAGGCGCCCCTGGCGGGCCGGACCTTCGTGCTGACCGGCACCCTGGAGGGGTTCACCCGCGACGAGGCGCGGGCGCGGATCGAGGCCCTGGGCGGCAAGGTGACGGGCAGTGTCTCCGGGCGCACCGACTACGTCGTCGCTGGCGCGGACCCGGGCTCCAAGCGGGACAAGGCAGAGCGCCTGGGGGTGAGCGTGCTGGACGAGGCCGCCTTCCGCGAGCTCGTCGGCGGCGCCGGCTGAGAGGCGGGTGGCCGGCTCAGCTGTCCTCGCCGAAGCGCTCGGCGATCAGGGCCTCCAGCGCCTCCATTGCCTGCGCCGCGTCGCTGCCCTCGGCCTCGATGAGGATGCAGCTGCCCTGGGCGGCGGCGAGCATCATCATGCCCATGATGCTCTTGCCGTTGACCGTGCGTTCGTCGCGGGTGACCTGGATGTCGGCGTCGTAGTGCCCCGCGGTACTCACGAACCGGGCGGCCGCGCGGGCATGCAGGCCGAGGCGGTTGACGATCTCCACCTCGCGGCGGATCCGGGTCGGTTCAGCGGTGTCGCTCATGGTGCCTGTCTTGCTCCGCGGGGGTGGGTTCGACGAGCAGCACGCCGTCGCGACCGCCGGTGTAGGCCTTGTCCCTAAGGGCCGCCAGCGGCAGGTCCGGATAGTTGAGCACGCGCAGGAGCATCGGCAGGTTCAGCCCCGAAACCACCGCCGTACCCATGCGCTCACCCAGGCGCACCGCCACGTTGCTGGGGGTCGCGCCGAAGGCGTCGGTGAGGATGAGCACGCCGTCGCCGCTGTCGAGGCGGGTGAGCAGCTCGGTGCCCCGGTGGACCATCGCTTCGGGGCTGCTGTCCTGGGGGACGTTGAGGTGCGCCGTCTCCAGCGGGCACGCGCCGAGGATGGTGCGCGCGGTGTTGAGCAGCTCCTGGCCCACACGGTTGTGCGTGATGATCAGCAGCCCGACACTCATGGCAGCTCCCGGTGACGGACGTTGACCTGCCCGAGCCGGCCGCGGAAGTCCCCGCACAGCCGCTCGGCGAGATAGACGGAGCGGTGCTGTCCCCCGGTGCAGCCGATGGCGATGGTCAGGTAGCTGCGGTTCTCCTGCTGGAAGCGCGGAATCCATTCGGCGAGGAAATCCCGCACCTGGGTGTGGAAGGCGGTGACCGTCTCCTGCGCCTCGAGGAATGCCGCCACCGGCTCGTCGCGTCCGGTGAGCGGGCGCAGCTCGGCGTTCCAGTGGGGATTCGGCAGGCAGCGCGCGTCGAAGACGAAGTCCGCATCCGGCGGCAGGCCGTGCTTGTAGCCGAAGGACTCGAACATCAGCGAGAGGGTGTAGGGGGCCCGGACCAGGCGGGCCCGGACCAGGTCACGCAACTCGTGGACGGTGGTGCGCGTGGTGTCGATGGTCAGGTCCGCGCGCTCGAGCAGCGGCTCGAGCAGCTCGCGCTCGCGATGGATGGCCTCGTCCAGGGAGGTGTCCTCGCCGCTCAGCGGGTGTCGCCGGCGGGTCTCGCTGAAGCGCTTGAGCAGGGTGTCGCGCTCGGCGTCGAGGAAGAGGATCTCGCAGTTGATGCCGCTGGCGCGCAA
>NZ_WNXE01000002.1:8286-15853 GCF_010993615.1 Arhodomonas sp. KWT
AGCTGATCCAGTATCGCCGGGATGCGTGCCAGGTCCGATGGGCGGTTGCGCGCGTCCACGCCCACGGCGTAGCGGTCGTTGCCGGGCTCGTCCCCGGCAACGGCGGTAATGTGGCGGCCAAAGGCCTCCAGCAGGTCCACCGGCAGGTTGTCGATACAGTAGAATCCGGTGTCTTCCAGCGTGCTCAGTGCCACGCTCTTGCCCGATCCGGACAGCCCGCTAATGATGACGAGCCGCATTCAGTCGGTCCTCCGCGCTCGCTTGGCCGTGCGTAATGCCGCCGGCCTGACGGCACTCGCGTACCGCTGCCTCGATGAGCAGGGCGGTCATGGGGCCCGGGGCCAGGGTCAGCCGGGGCAGGGGGCGTCCGAGCAGTCCGCCGGTGGCCCAGCCCCCGGTCAGCGGGTCCGCACTCGCCCCGGGCGCGAGTACTACTTCCAGGACCACCGGGGCGCGCCGTGCCAGCGCCGCATCCCCGAAGTGCTCGTCCACCCGGATCACGCCGAGACCGCGTACGGCGAGCCGTCCGCGGGGGCCCTCGTCGGGGGCGCGGCCCTCGGGGGTGGCGCTGGCGGCGGCGAGTGTCACCAGATCGTCGGCCACCAGGGCGTGCCCGCGATCGAGCAGGGCCAGTGCCGTGTGGCTCTTGCCCGTGCCCTCGGCCCCCCTGAGCAGGACCCCGTGACCATGGATGCGAACCAGGGTGCCGGGGACTCCGGGGCGCCCGGCAAGGCGGACGAGGGCGCGATCGATTCGCCAGGCCAGGGCCTCGTCGTCCGCCTCCAGTGTCATCCAGGGCGTGCCGTCGGCCGGCGCGGCGTCGGCGGACTCGCAGACGATCAGGCAGGCGCCGTCCGCGTCGGTGGCGCCACGGCGTACCGGGGCGTCGCCACCGAGCCAGCGCGGTGCATCCACGGGTAGCTCGACGGTCTCGCCGCCGCCGTGCGCCGCGGCCCCGAGCGCCCGTGCCAGGGCGGTGCGGGGGATGCGCAGCCGAGGCGTCATGCCGGCGCGCCGTCCACCAGCCGTTGTGACACCTGCTCGTAGAGGGAACGGTCGGTGCCGCTGGCACGGAGATGCTCGCAGAAGGCCGTGTCACTGAACATCTCCGCCAGCGTGGCGAGGATGCGCAGATGCTCGTCGGTGGACTCTTCCGGCACGAGCAGCGCGAAGAGCAGATCCACCGGCTGACGGTCGACGGCGTCGAAATCCACGCCCGTGTCGAGGTTGAGCACCGCCGCCACAGGGGCATCCAGGCCCGGCAGCCGGGCATGTGGCAGGGCGACGCCCCGGCCCAGACCGGTGCTGCCGAGCCGCTCGCGTCCGATCAGGCTCTCGAAGATGCTGCGGGTGTCCGGACCGGTCGCATCCTCGTTGAGCAGTTCCGAGAGCAGCTCCAGGCTGCGCTTCTTGCTGGTGGCATGCGCCCCGTAGCGAACCCGCTCGGGGGAGAGCAGTGCTGCAATGTTCATGGTGCCCCGGCCCTGAACTGGCGTTGTCCGGCACGTCGGCGGCGGTACGGGCCCGAGGCACCTCCCTGCGCCCGGTCTGGCAGGCCCGCCGCCGGCGTGGTCACTGGTCTGCCGGCCACCCCGGCCGGCAACGATGGATCATTCCTCGAGGGCCTGGCTCACCGGCCCCTCGTTACGGCGATGATCCGCGCGTTTCTCCTTGTGTTTGACCACCTGGCGATCGAGTTTATCCGTGAGTGCATCGATGGCGGCGTACATGTCCTCATCGGTGGCGTCGGCGAACAAGCGGGCGCCGCTCAGGACAAGGGTGGCTTCCGCCTTGTGGGTCAGCTTCTCGACCGTGAGGATGACATGCACATCGACGACGTTGTCGAAGTGACGCTCGAGTTTCTGGAACTTCTCGTTGACGTAGTCGCGCAGCGAGTCGGTCACTTCGATGTGGTGGCCGGTGATGTCGATCTGCATAGAGCCTCCTTTGTGGTTCTCAGGCGAGGCGCTTTCGGTCCGTCGAGGACGCGATCGCCATGGCCTCGCGATATTTCGCCACGGTGCGGCGGGCGACGTGTATCCCCTCGTCCTGCAGGATGGTGGCGATGCGGCTGTCACTGAGCGGGCGGCGCGGGTCCTCGCCGGCGATCAGGCGGCGGATACGCGCCCGTATCGCGGTGGCGGAGCACTCGCCGCCGTCGGCGGTCTGCACGTGCGAGGAGAAGAAGTACTTGAACTCGAAGGTCCCGCGCGGGGTGTGCATGTACTTGCGGTTGGTGATCCGCGAGATGGTGGATTCGTGCATCTCCACGGCCTCGGCGACCTCGCGCAGCACCAGCGGCTGCATGAACTCCTCGCCGCGTTCGAGGAAGTCGTGCTGGTGGTCGACAATGAAATGGGCCACGCGCAGGAGGGTGTCGTTGCGCGAACGCAGGCTCTTGATCAGCCAGCGCGCTTCCTGGAGGTGCTCGCGCATCAGGCTGTTCTCGCGGCTGCGGTCGGCGCGGCGGACCATGGCCGCATAGTCGGCGTTGATGCGGACACGGGGAAAGGCATCCGGGTTGATCTCCACCTGCCAGCGCCCGTCCTCGCGGCGGACGAAGACGTCGGGGATGACGTATTCCGTATTGTTGCTACCGTAGCGCAGGCCCGGGTGGGGGTCGAGCCCCCGGATCAGCTCGATGATGCCGCCCAGGGCCTCGTCGTCGAGCTGCATGCGGCGCTTGATCTGGGCGAGCTGTCGGTTGACCAGCAGATCCAGGTGCTCGTCGAGCAGCAACCGTGCCTGCGCGAGCCACGGGGTGTCCTCCGGCAGCTGCTCGAGCTGCAGGGCCAGGCATTCCCGGGGGTCACGCGCGGCCACGCCCACGGGGTCGAGTCGCTGCACCTCGCCGAGCACCTCGAGGAATTCCTCGTGGCCCACCGCCCAGTCCCCGGGCAGGGCCGCGAGAATGTCGGCCTCGTCGGTGTTCAGGTAGCCGTCGTCGCTGACCGCGTCGATGATCGCCTCGGCGATGGCGAATGCGCGGGGGGTGAATTCGCCGAGCTGGATTTGCCAGATCAGGTGCTCGCGCAGGCTCTCGCTGGCGGCGGCCAGGCGGGAGACCGGATCGTAGTCATCGACCTCGCCGCTGCCGCGGCTCCAGGCCGTGGTGCCGTCGTAGATGTCGTCCCAGCTGCCGTCCAGCGGCAGGTCGTCGCCCAGGCGCGTATCCTCGGTGTTCGTCGTTTCGGCGGCCGGCTCGCCGTCCGCCTGCCCGGCACTGTCCCCGGTGCCGGCGTCCCGCAGGGCCTCTTCGGTGGTGGCCGCCTCGTGCTCGTCCTCGGTCTCGAGCATGAGGTTGGAGTCGAGCGCTTCCTGGATCTCGGCACGCAGCTCCAGCGTCGGCAGCTGCAGCAGGCGGATCGCCTGCTGCAGCTGGGGTGTCATTGTCAGCTGCTGACCGAGTCGGAGCTGGAGCGTCTGTTTCATGGGTCGTTCGTCAGCTCTCCGCTGGCCGGGCGGCCCGCGCCCGCTTGCCGCCATCGTAATGCAACAGGCAGCGGCCTTGCACCTGAGCGCGGGCGGTCACAGCCGGAAATCCTCGCCCAGATAGACGCGCTTGACCTGCTCGTCGGCGAGCACCGTCTGGGCGTCGCCCTCGGCGATCACCTCGCCGGCATTGAGGATGTAGGCGCGGTCGACGATGCCCAGGGTCTCGCGCACGTTGTGATCGGTGATCAGCACGCCGATACCGCGCTCGGCCAGGTGGCGGATGATCTGGCGGATGTCGTGCACGGAGATCGGGTCAACCCCGGCGAATGGCTCGTCGAGCAGTATCACGCGGGGGCGGGCCGCCAGCGCCCGGGCGATCTCCACCCGGCGGCGCTCGCCGCCGGAGAGGCTGATACCGGGCTGATCGCGGAGGTGGCCGACGCTGAACTCCTCGAGCAGCTCCTCCATCTCGTCGTGGCGCTGGCCGCGGTCGAGATCGCGGCGCAGCTCGAGCACCCCGAGGAGATTGTCAGCCACGGAGAGCTTGCGGAAGATCGACGCCTCCTGGGGCAGGTAACCCAGGCCGAGCCGGGCCCGGCGGTGCATGGGCAGCCGGCCGATCTCGCGACCGTCCAGGCGGATCTGTCCGGCATCGGGACGGATAAGGCCGACGATCATGTAAAAGCAGGTGGTCTTGCCCGCGCCGTTGGGCCCGAGTAGGCCCACGATCTCGCCGGGGGCGACCGCGAGTGCGGCGTCGCTGACCACGCTGCGCCGTCGATAGCGCTTGATCAGGCCGGTGGCCTCGAGGCGTCCCGTCTCCCCCATGCTCACTGCCCGTCGCCGCTGTCGTTGCCGCTGTCGTCCTTTTTGGGGAAGAGCGTGACCTGAACGCGCTGGTCCTTGCTGCTGTCCGCTTTCACCTGGTCGGCGGCAATGTCGTAGTTGACCGTCTCGCCGCGAAACTCGTCGCGCCCGCGGGTGAGCGTGGCACCGCCGGAGAGCTCGATGCGCTCCGGCGGCCCGGAGTAGTAGGTCATCGTCGGCGCCTCGGCGTCCACCGGCGTCTCGCGCTGCGGCGACTCGTCGTGGTAGGTCGCGGGTTCACCCTCGACCTCGATCCGGTCCAGGGTGTCGCCGTCGCCGCGGTAGACCCGCAGGACATCGCCCGTGATGCGCATCTGGCCGCGGGTGACGACGACGTTGCCGGTGTAGGTGCTTACACCGCGCACGTTGTCGAGCTCGCCGGTGTCGGCGCTCAGGTGCAGTGGCTGCTTGCTGCTGTCCTGCTGGGCGAGGGCGCAGCCGGCCACGGCGAGCAGGCAGGCCGCGAGCAGGCGAATCAGGCTATTCGGTCGCATAGGTCCCCCTGACTTTGGCGAGGAGTCTCACTTGTTGTCGGTCCATCCAGGCCCGCGCGCCGACACCGGTCATCTCGCTCGCGGGGGTGCGCAGTGTCACCGCCGCGTCGGTCTCCGCATAGTCCCGGGCAGGCACCAGGGTGAGGGTGTCGGTGAGCAGGGTGAGTGGGTCCGGCGCCTCGCGGTGGAGCTCGACATCGCCGTTGAGCACGATGCGGCGCTCGTGATCGCCGATGGGCGTTGCCTCCGCGCGCCGGGCGCGGCCGTGCCACGGCCGCCCGTTGCGGCGCCCCTGCCAGCGCGGCTGCTGCATCTCCCAGCGATCGGCGCCGGGGAAGTAGGCGGCGCGCTGCGCACGGAGCTCGTCGCTGGGGTTGCCGTCCGCGTCGGTGGCGACGATGCGTACCCCGGTGGCGTAGTAGCGGGCCTCGGGCTCGCGCACCGGCGGTGCCGTGCCCGCGCCGTCGTCGTCGCGGCCGCCGAAGGAGAACCACGCCAGCGCCGCGAGGAGCGCGGTGACCACCAGTGGGAATGTCCGGCGGCTACGCTCGCGCATCGTCGCTCAGCCATGGCCGGAGGACGCCGCGGGCGCCGAGGAGCAGCTCGCAGACCTCGCGCACCGCGCCGTCGCCGCCGCCGCGCCGGGTGACCCAGTGGGCGCGGGCGCACACGGCGGGATGGGCGTTGGCGACGGCTACTGCGAGCCCGGCGGCACGCATGGGGGCAAGGTCGACGAGGTCGTCGCCGACGAAGGCGCATGCCTGCGGGGCGAGGCCGAGTCCCTTCGCCAGGTCGGCGAGGGCGGCGGCCTTGTCGCGAACGCCCTGGTGGACGTGGCCGATCCGCAGCTCCCGGGCCCGGGCCTCGACCGCACCGGAGCGCCGGGCGGTGACGATGGCCACCTCGATGCCGGCGTCCCGGAGCATGGCAATGCCCTTGCCGTCGTGGATGTTGAAGCGCTTGAAGGGCTCGCCGTCGTCGCCGATGTAGACGCCACCGTCGGTGAGCACGCCGTCCACGTCCAGCGCCAGCACCCCGATGTGGGCCGCGCGCCCGGCCACCGTCGCCGGCGGGGTGCCGCAGTAGGCGTGCTCGAAGGCGTCCATTACACCACCCCCGCGCGCAGCAGGTCGTGCATGTTCAGCGCCCCGACGATACGGCGCTGCTCGTCGACCACGGGCAGCGCGTTGATGCCGTGATTCTCCATCAGCGCGAGGGCCTCGGCGGCGAGGCGGTCCCGGGTGATGGTGCGCCCGCCGCGGGTCATCACCGCATCCACCCGGGTGCGGTGCACGTCCACCTCGCGGTCGAGGGCGCGGCGCAGGTCGCCGTCGGTGAATACGCCGAGCAGGTGACCCTCGGCGTCGACCACCGCGGTCATGCCGAGGCCCTTGTTGGTCATTTCCACCAGGGCCTCGCCGAGGGGCGTCTCGGCCTGGACCCGGGGGATGCGCTCGCCGCCGTGCATGATGTCCTCGATGCGCAGCAGCAGCCGCCGGCCCAGCCGGCCGCCGGGGTGGGAACGGGCGAAGTCCTCGCGGGTGAACCCCCGTGCCTCCAGCAGTGCCACCGCCAGGGCGTCGCCCATGGCGAGCGCGGCGGTAGTGCTCGCGGTGGGGGCGAGCCCCAGCGGGCAGGCCTCCTCGGCGACGCTGACGTCCAGGTGCACGCTCGCCGAGCGGGCCATGGTGGATTCCGGGCGGCCGGTCAGCGCGATCAGTGGCACGGACAGGCGCTTGATCAGCGGCAGGATGGTGGTGATTTCGTCGGTCTCGCCGGAATTGGACAGGGCCAGCACGACGTCCCGCGGCGTGATCATGCCGAGGTCACCGTGGCTGGCCTCGCCGGGGTGGACGAAGAACGCCGGCGTGCCCGTGCTCGCCAGGGTGGCGGCGATCTTGCCGCCGATGTGGCCGGACTTGCCCATGCCGAGGACCACCACCCGCCCCTCGCAGGCCAGCATGTGCCGGCACGCGCGGGCGAAGTCGGCGTCAATGCGCGAGGCGAGGGCGTTGACCGCCTCGGTCTCCACCTCGATGACCGCGCGGCCAAGGCGGCAGAGGTCCGCGTCCTCGTCCCGGGGGGGCTGTCTCTCGCTCATGCTGCTATGTCTCACACACGTAGAGTAACGCCTGATACCCAATATACGCTGCCAGCAGCAGCGCGCCCTCGATGCGGTTGATCCGCCCGTGACCGTAGCGGCTGAACGCCATCACCGCGAACACCAGCGTTATGCCGGCCATCACCGGGATGTCCCGGTACAGGGTCGCCGGGTCGCTGTCCAGCGGGTTGATGGCCCCGGCGACGCCCATCACGCCCAGCAGGTTGAACATGTTGGAGCCGATGACGTTGCCGATGGCGATGTCGTGCTCGCCCTTGCGCGCGCTGGCGAAGCTCGCCGCGAGCTCGGGCAGGCTGGTCCCCAGGGCGACGATGGTCAGGCCGATCACCAGGTCGCTCACGCCGAGCGCCTCGGCGATGCTCACCGCCGCCCACACCAGGGCCCGGGAGCTGGCGAGCAGCACCACCAGGCCCACCGCCAGCCACAGGAGACTGGTGCGGAGAGGCTGGTCCGTCGGGATCTCGCTCTCGAATTCGGCGCTCAGTGGGTCGGGTTCCTCGCCGTTGCGGCCCTGTATCCCCATCCAGGTCAGCAGGGCGGCCATGCCGGCGAGCAGGACCAGGCCCTCCCAGCGCTCGAGCCGGCCGTCGAGCAGGAAGACGAAGGCGAGAGCCATGATCGCGAACAGTAGCGGGATCTCGCGGCGCAG
>NZ_WNXE01000002.1:15953-24430 GCF_010993615.1 Arhodomonas sp. KWT
AGCCGCGAGCGGACCTGCAGGGGCACGATCAGCGCCGTGGCCCCGAGGATCAGCCCCACGTTGGTGATGTTCGAGCCCAGCGCATTGCCCACCGCGAGCCCCGGGCTGCCCTGCCAGGCGGCGATCGCCGAGACCAGCATCTCCGGTGCGGAGGTGCCGATGCCGACGATGGTCAGGCCGATGATCAGCGTCGGGATGCCCAGGTGCCGCGCCGTGCCGGAGGCACCGATGACGAAGCGGTCCGCACTCCAGGTGAGGGCAACGAAGCCGACGACGATGGTGAGCAGCGCTGGCAGCATGGGCGGTGTCGTCCCGGTTAGGGCGTTCGAAGCCGGCCATGATACGGCGCGGCTCCGCCGCGGGCCAGCATGCGCGGGTTCCGCGGCCGGGGCGTGTTGACTGGTCCGCGGGGGTGACTGATACTGCCCGCCGCCTGCCATGCCGGGCGCCGCAATCCGGCCTGCCCCTTCCGGGAAGGATGCTGATGGGTACTGACACCGCCCCGGCCGAGGAGCCGCTCATCGAGATCCGGGACCTCCACTTCGCACGCGGCGAGCGTGTGATCTTCAGTGGCGTGGACATCACGGTCTACCGCGGCGAGGTCACCGCCATCATGGGGCCCAGCGGCACGGGCAAGACCACGCTGCTGCGGCTTATCGGCGGCCAGCTGCGCCCGGATGCGGGCGAGATCCGGGTGGCCGGCGAGCGCGTCGACCGTCTCTCGCGCCGCGCCCTCTACCGGCTGCGCCGGCGTATGGGCATGCTCTTCCAGGCCGGCGCGCTGTTCACCGATCTCACCTGTTACGAGAACGTCGCCTTCCCGCTGCGCGAGCACACGCGGCTGTCCGAGGCGCTGATTCATCAGCTCGTGCTGCTCAAGCTCGAGGCGGTCGGCCTGCGCGGCGCGCGCCATCTTTACCCGGCCGAGCTCTCCGGCGGCATGGCGCGGCGCGTGGCGCTGGCACGGGCGATCGCGCTCGACCCGGAACTGGTGATGTACGACGAGCCCTTCTCCGGCCAGGATCCGATCTCCATGGGGGTGCTGGTGAAGCTGATCCGCGAACTCAACGACGCCCTGGGGCTGAGCAGTGTGGTGGTCTCCCACGACGTTGCCGAGACCGCCGCCATCGCCGACCGTATCCACGTCATCGCCGATGGTGAAGTGATCGCGTCGGGCTCGCCCGAGGCGCTGCGCGAGTCGGACTCGCCATGGGTGCGTCAGTTCATGGATGCAAGGCCCGACGGACCGGTGCCGTTCCACTATCCCGCCCCTTCGCTGGCCACCGAGACCCTCGGGGGGGAGGTACCATGATCCGTGCGCTGCAGGGCGTCGGGGCGTGGACCCTCGCGCGCATGGCCCGGCTCGGCCGCGCCTCGCTGTTCCTGCTGCGGGTGCTGGCAGGGCTGCCGGGGCTGGTGCCGCGTTTCCGCCTGCTCGTCCACCAGCTCTATTCAATGGGCGTGCTCTCGCTGGTGATCATCGTCGTCTCCGGCATCTTCGTGGGCATGGTGCTGGGGCTGCAGGGGCACAATACCCTGGTGGATTTCGGCGCGGAGGACTCCCTGGGCACGCTGGTGGCACTGTCGCTGACCCGCGAGCTCGGGCCCGTGGTTACCGCGCTGTTGTTCGCCGGGCGTGCCGGCTCGGCGCTGACTGCCGAGATCGGCCTGATGAAGGCCACCGAACAGCTCTCCAGTATGGAGATGATGGCCGTCGACCCGCATCGCCGCGTGGTCGCGCCCCGGCTTGCCGCCGGTGTGATCGCCATGCCGCTGCTGGCGGCGATCTTCACGCTGCTCGGCATCCTCTCCGCTTACGTCGTGGGCACCGAGCTGCTCGGCGTGGACGCCGGGGCCTACTGGTCGCAGATGCAGGCCAATGTCTCGTTCTACGACGACATCGCCAGTGGCATCATCAAGAGCCTGGTATTCGGCGTCGTGGCGAGCTGGATCGCCGTTTTCGAGGGCTTCGACTGCATGCCCACGTCGGAGGGCGTCAGCCGGGCCACGACCCACACGGTGGTGAATACCTCGCTGGCCGTGCTGGGGCTCGATTTCATTCTCACCGCCCTCATGTTCGACTAGGGCGGCCTATTTCCGGGTTTGGGGCATCATGGATAAGACACGCGCCATAGAGATCGCAGTGGGGCTGTTCGTGGTCGCCGGCCTGGCGGCGCTGACGGTGCTCGCCATGCGGGTGAGCAATATCACGGCGTTCCAGACCACCGAGGGCTACACGGTGATCGGCCACTTCCGCAACGTCGGCGGTCTGCGCGAGGGCGCGCCGGTGAAGATGGGCGGGGTGCAGGTGGGCCGGGTGAGCGGCATCAGCCTGGACACCGACACCTACGAGGCGCGTGTCGAGCTGACCATCGATTCGCGGTTCGACGACCTGCCCATGGATACCAGTGCGAGCGTTCTGACCTCGGGGCTGCTCGGTGAGCAGTACGTGGGGCTGGAGGCGGGTGGCATGCCCACCGCGCTGCAGCCCGGCGACGAGCTGATGCTCACCCAGTCGGCGATCGTGCTGGAGAAGATCATCGGGCAGTTCCTTTACAATAAGGCGTCCGGCTCGGACTCGGGCTCGGATGGCGGCACGGAGGGTAAGTGATGTTGCGACGGTTATGCCTGACACTCGCGCTGCTTCCGGTCGTGCTCGCACCGGCTCTGGCCGGTGCGGCGCAGCAGTCCCCGCAGGATCTGGTCAAGGACACCACCCACGAGGTGCTCGCTGCGCTGGAGGCGCACAAGCAGGAGATCAAGGGTGATCCCGGTGCGGTCTACCGCTTCGTCTCGGACCTGGTGTTGCCGCGCTTCGACTTCCAGCTGATGAGTCGGTTCGTGCTCGGTCGCCACTGGAACGACGCCTCCGCCGAGCAGCGCGCGCGTTTCGTCGAGGAGTTCAAGGGCCTGCTGATCCGCACCTACGGCACCTCGCTGTCGGAGTACAGCAACGAAAAGGTGAAGTTCCCGCCCATGAACGCGGATACTTCGCGCGGGCGGGTGACCGTGCCCACCGAGATCGTGCGCAGCGACGGTCCGCCGGTCCCCGTGAACTACAGCCTCTACAAGAACGACAGCGGGGAATGGAAGGTCTTCGACGTGGTCATCGAGGGTGTGAGCCTGGTCCAGAACTACCGCAGCAGCTTCGGCGACGAGGTCAGCCGCAACGGGCTGGACGCGCTCATCAAACGCCTCGCCGAACGCAATGCCGAGCGGGGGGTGCCGGGGTGAGTTCGGCGTCGCTGAGTAGCGACGACGCCGGGGTGTGCCGCGTCAGCGGTGCCCTCGGCTTCGACACGGTGACGCAGCTGCCGGCCTCGTTGCCCGGGGATGGGGACGTGGTCGCGGACCTCTCCGCCGTGGAGCGCGTCGACAGTGCGGGCCTCGCGCTGCTCCTGGAATGGGTGCGCACCGCGCGGGCCCGGGGCCGGAGTGTCGTCTTCCAGGGTGTTCCGGGGCAGCTCAGCGCGATCGCCCGGGTGAGCGGGGTGGATGAGATCCTGGCATTGGATCAGAATACGCCGTCCGATACCGGTGGGCGGGCCTGAGCGGTCCGTAACCGGCAATCGCACCGCAGAGCAAACGAGCGAGCATCATGGATTCCGAACGCATTCGCGAGATCATCGAGGCCGGCCTGACCGATGCCACCGTGCAGGTGGATGGGGACGGCGTGCATTTCCGGGCGCTGATCGTGAGCCCCGATTTCGAGGGGGTGCCACGGATCCGACAGCATCGGATGGTCAACGAGCTGCTGCGCGATCATATCGACAGCGAGGCGCTGCATGCGATCTCGCTGGTGACCCGGACGCCCGGACAGCACGACGCGTCCAATGGCTGAGGGCGTGCTAACGGTGGCCATGGACGGGGGCCGGCACGGCCGGCCGGGCGGGGCGTAATGGAGCGTCTGATCATTCGCGGCGGCGAGCCGCTGGACGGCGAGATCCGTATCTCGGGGGCCAAGAACGCGGCGTTGCCGATCCTGGCCGCGACCATGCTCGCCGATGGGCCCACCATGGTGGGCAACATCCCGCACCTGCACGACATCACCACGACGATGGAGCTGCTCGGGCGCATGGGCGTGCGTCTCACCGTCGACGAGCGCATGCGCATCGAGGTCGACCCGACCGGCATCCGAGAGTGCTACGCGCCCTACGAGCTGGTGAAGACCATGCGCGCCTCCATCCTGGTGCTCGGGCCGCTGCTCGCGCGCTACGGCGAGGCGGATGTGTCGCTGCCCGGCGGCTGCGCCATCGGCTCGCGGCCGGTGAACCTCCACGTCGAGGGGCTTCGCCAGATGGGGGCCGAGATCAGCGTCGACAGCGGCTATATCCGCGCACGCTGCAGCCGGCTCAAAGGGGCGCGCCTGGTCATGGACCTGGTGACCGTCACCGGCACGGAGAACCTGATGATGGCCGCGACCCTCGCCGAGGGCGTGACCGTCATCGAGAATGCGGCGCGCGAGCCGGAGGTGGTGGACCTGGCGAACTGCCTCAATGCCATGGGGGCGGATGTACGCGGCGCCGGCTCGGACACCATCGAGATACACGGCGTCGAGCGCCTCCACGGCACGCACTACGACGTCCTGCCAGACCGCATCGAGACCGGGACCTACCTTGTGGCCGCGGCGATGACCGGCGGGCGGGTCCGGCTCAAGGATACGGCCCCGGAGCTGCTGGACGCGGTCCTCGCCAAGCTCGGTGAGGCGGGTGCGGAGATCGCCGTCGAGGGGCGCACCATCGACCTCGCAATGCCCGGCGGGCGCCGGCCGCGGGCGGTGAACGTGCGCACGGCACCCTATCCCGCCTTCCCCACGGACATGCAGGCGCAGTTCTGTGCCCTCAATGCCGTGGCCGAGGGCGTGGGCATGGTCACCGAGACGGTCTTCGAGAACCGCTTCATGCACGTGCTCGAGCTCCAGCGTATGGGCGCCGACGTCCGCCTGGAGGGGCACACGGCGATATCCACCGGCGTTCCCCGGCTGACCGCCGCACCGGTGATGGCCACGGACCTCAGGGCCTCGGCGAGCCTGGTGCTCGCCGGCCTGGTGGCGGACGGCGAGACCTGCGTCGACCGCATCTACCATATCGACCGCGGCTACGAGTGCATCGAGGAGAAGCTCGCGCAGCTGGGCGCCAACATCCGCCGCGTGCCGGCCTGAGGCCCGCGGCCGATCAACCGGACGGTTATGCACGACCAAGACATGCTGACCATCGCGCTCTCCAAGGGGCGCATCCTCGAGGAGACCCTGCCGCTGCTTGCGGCGGCAGGCATTGAGCCGGCGGAGGACCCGGAGGCCAGCCGCCGGCTGGTGCTGCCCACCAACGATCCGGCGGTGCGCCTGGTCGTTGTCCGCGCCACCGATGTGCCGACCTATGTCGAGTACGGCGGCGCGGACCTCGGGGTGGCGGGCAAGGATGTGCTCCTGGAATACGGCGGCCAGGGGCTCTACGAGCCGCTGGACCTGGGCATCGCCCGTTGCCGGCTGATGGTGGCGGGGCGTCCGGGCAACGAGGCCTTGCGCCGGCCCCGGGTCGCCACCAAGTTCGTGAATATCACCCGGCGGTACTTTGCCGATCGCGGGCGTCAGGCGGAGCTGATCAAGCTCTACGGCTCCATGGAGCTGGCGCCGCTGGTGGGGTTGGCGGATCTCATCGTCGACCTCGTCGATACGGGCAACACCCTGCGTGCCAACGGCCTTGAGCCGCTGGAACCGATCGCCGACATCAGCTCGCGCCTGGTGGTCAACAAGGCCTCGATGAAGATGAAGTACCGCCGGATCCGGCCGCTGATCGAGGATCTCCGCCGCGCGGTGACCACCGCGGCGTGAGCCCGGGCGGCGTCCAGCAGCGAACACCCGCCCTGACCGGGCAAGGAGCCATCTGCCGATGCTTGAGATCACGCGCCTGAGCACTACCCAGCCCGACTTCTGGTCGAGCCTGGGCGCCCTCACGGAGTGGAACGACGGCGCGACCGCCCGGGTGGAGGAGGCCGTCGCCGAGATCCTCGCCCGCGTGGCGGCGGAGGGGGACGCGGCGCTGCTCGACTACAGCGCGCGTTTCGACCGCCTGAGCGTGGACAGCGTGGCCGCGCTGGAGGTGGGCCGGGCCGCGCAGGATCAGGCCCTGGCGTCGCTGCCCGGGGCCCAGCGCGAGGCGCTGGAGACCGCGGCCGAGCGTATCCGCGACTATCATCGCCGCCAGCTTGCCGAGTCCTGGGACTACGAGGACGGTCAGGGCAACCGCCTGGGACAGCAGGTGACGCCGCTGGGGCGCGTGGGTGTCTATGTGCCCGGCGGCAAGGCGGCCTATCCCTCGTCCGTGCTCATGAATACCCTGCCGGCCAAGGTCGCCGGCGTGGACGAGGTGATCATGGTCGTGCCGGCGCCGGACGGCGTGGTCAATCCGCTGGTGCTCGCCGCGGCACGCATCGCGGGCGTGGACCGGGTCTTCCGTCTCGGCGGGGCGCATGCGGTGGCGGCGCTCGCCTACGGTACGGACACCATCCCGGCGGTGGACAAGATCGTCGGTCCCGGCAACGCCTACGTCGCGGAGGCCAAGCGCCGCGTTTTCGGGCGGGTGGGCATCGACATGGTCGCCGGTCCGTCCGAGATCATGGTGATCTGCGATGGCCAGACCGAGGCCGACTGGATCGCCATGGATCTGTTCTCCCAGGCCGAGCACGACGAGGACGCCCGGGCGATCCTGGTCTGTCCGGACCCGCTGTTCCTCGATCAGGTCCAGGCGTCAATGGAGCGGCTGCTCCCGGAGATGGAGCGCTCGGAGATCATCCGCGCGGCCCTGTCTGCCCGCGGTGCGCTCATCTACGTGCGCGACCTCGCCGAGGCGGCGGCGGTCGCCAACCACGTTGCCCCCGAGCACCTGGAGCTCTCGGTGGTGGAACCGCGGCGCATGGCCGCGGGTATCCGTCACGCCGGAGCGGTCTTCCTGGGGCGCTACACGCCGGAGGCGGTGGGCGATTACTGCGCCGGCCCGAATCACGTGCTGCCGACCTCGCGCACCGCGCGCTTTGCCTCGCCGCTCGGCGTATACGACTTCCAGAAGCGCACCAGCCTGATCGAGTGCTCCGAGGCCGGCGGGGCCGCGCTCGGCCGGGTGGCCAGCGAGCTCGCACGCGGTGAGGGGCTCACCGCTCACGCCCGCTCCGCAGAGATGCGCGGCGAGTAGGTCCGGCGGCGGGGCGCGTTCAGCCCCCGCCCGTCGGGCGCCGGCCGATGGTCACGCGCCGGTTGAAGCGCCCGTCCCGGCCGATCCCGGCGACAACGGCCTCGCTGCCCGGGCTCAGTCCGCTGATACGGTTGAGCAGCTGGGTCGGTCCGTCCACCGGGTGTTCATCGATGGAGAGGATGACGTCCCCGGGCTGGATGCCGGCCTCGTGCGCAGGGCCGCCGCGGAGCACCCCGGCAATCAGTACCCCGCCGACGTCCGGCAGTGACAGCGTATCCGCCAGCGGCGGCGTCATCGGCTGGACCTGCACGCCGATCCAGCCGCGGGTGACATGCCCCTGTTCAATGAGCTCGCGCATCACGCCGCGGGCGAGGCTCACCGGGATGGCGAAGCCGATGCCCATGGAACCGCCGGAGCGGCTGTAGATCGCGGTGTTGATCCCCACCAGCTCGCCTGCGGCGTTGATCAGTGCGCCGCCGGAGTTGCCCGGGTTGATTGCCGCGTCGGTCTGTATGAAGTTCTCGAAGGTCGCCAGCCCCAGGTGGTCCCGGCCGGTGGCGCTGACGATCCCCTGGGTCACGGTCTGGCCGACTCCGAACGGGTTGCCCACGGCGAGGACGATGTCGCCCACCCGCAGCGCCGTCGAGTCACCGAAGGTGGCGTGGGGGAGTTCTCCGAGGCCGACGTCGAGTACGGCGAGATCGGTGTCCGGGTCGCTGCCCACCACCTCGGCGGTTGCCGCGCGTCCGTCGCTGAGCAGGACCTCGATGGCGTCGGCGTCGCGGACCACATGCTCATTGGTCAGCACGTAGCCGTCGGGGCTGACGATGACGCCGGAGCCCAGCGAGCGCTCCGGGCGCTGTTCCTTGGGGGCGCCGAAGAACCGCCGCAGCTGCGGGTCGTCGAAGAACGGGTGGTGGCGCTGCTCTGGTGCGCGGGTGGTATAGACGTTGACGACTGCGGGTGCGGCGCGCTCCACGGCGTCGGCGTATGACGCCGGGCGCGGCGGCGTGGGCGCGGAGCCGTCCGCCGACGGGGCCTCGCTGACCCGCACGACCGGTGCCGGCGGTGTGAACACCTCGGGGGCGAGCCATACCGCCGCCAGCGCGGCGAGGACGCCGACGACGACGTAGCGCAGTACGAAGCGGCCGATGCGGCTGCCTGGCATAGCGATATCTCCTGGTGTGCCCGGACCCGGCAGCCGCGCTACCATGGCCGTCTGCGCGGTGACGGGAGGCATTATGGTACAGATTCCGGAGCTCGTTCGTTACTGTGACGAGCTGCTCGCAA
>NZ_WNXE01000002.1:24528-30697 GCF_010993615.1 Arhodomonas sp. KWT
AGCGCGGATTTCCGTGACTATGCACCCAACGGGCTGCAAGTCGAGGGCACCCGGCCGGTGCGCCGCCTCGTCTCGGCGGTCACGGCCACGCGGGACGTGATCGAGGAGGCCGAGGCCGCCGGCGCGGACGCGCTACTGGTGCATCACGGCTATTTCTGGAAGGGGGAGCCGGCGGCGCTGACCGGAATGAAGGGGGAGCGGGTGCGCCGGCTGATGACCGCGGGTATCTCGCTGCTCGCCTATCACCTGCCGCTGGATGCCCACGGCGAGCTCGGCAACAATGCCTGTCTCGGCGAGCGTCTCGGCCTGCAGGTCGAGTCGGTACAGCCGGCCGGCGGCGTGCCGGGGCTGCTCTGGTTCGGCACACCCGCGGAAGCGGGGCCCGAAGCGCTCGCCTCCCGTATCGAGACCGTCACCGGGCGCGCGCCCCTTCAGGTGGGGGCGGGACCCGGGCAGCTGCGGCGGGTGGCCTGGTGCACCGGTGCGGCCCAGGGCTTCCTGGGCGAGGCCGTCGCCCACGGCGCGGACGCCTTCATCAGCGGGGAGGTCTCGGAGCGGACCACCCACGAGGCCCGTGAGCTGGGTATCCACTATTTCGCCGCCGGTCACCACGCCACCGAGCGCTACGGCGTGCAGGCCCTGGGTGCCCGTCTCGCGGACGTGTTCGGCCTCGAACATCGCTATATCGAGGACGACAACCCCGTCTGAACAGCCAGCGGGGGATCTGGAAAGAACCATAAGAATCTGTATAAAAAGGGAAAAAACAACAACCTTTGGCCTTTTCGCTTGACGCTTCGCGGTCGATATTGGATCCTAAGGCGCCTTCGATGGGGCGATTGTAGCCGAGCGCCGCGTTTGCGCAGACCGCGGCGTCGCTGGATCTCCAGCCTTAACCCAACGTCAGGGGGACGTGCATGAATCAGGATGGCGCGGATAGGAGCAGACGCCGCTTCCTCACCGGCGCTGTAACCGTCGTGGGCGGTGCGGGCGTCGTGGCGACGGCTGTCCCGTTTCTGTCCTACTGGCAACCCAGCGCGCGGGCCAGGGCCGCTGGAGCGCCGGTGGAGGTGGACATCAGCAAGCTCAGGGCCGGGCAGCGCATATCCGTTGTCTGGCGGGGCAAACCAATCTGGGTATACCGGCGCAGCGAGGCCGCGGTCGATGAGCTGCCGCAGCTCAACGAGCGGTTGAGCGATCCGCAGTCCAAGGTGCCTTCCCAGCAGCCGCCGTACGCGCAGAACATCACCCGGTCGATACGCCCGGAGATCGGGGTCCTCATCCCCATCTGCACCCATCTCGGCTGTATCCCGCTGTACCGCCCGGAGGAGGGTAGCGTCGAGGCTTCCTGGCCCGGCGGCTTCTTCTGTCCGTGCCACGGCTCGAAGTACGACCTCGCCGGGCGCGTTTATTCGGGCATGCCGGCACCGCTGAACCTCCAGGTGCCGCCGTACTGGTATCCCGCGGAGAATAAGCTGATCGTCGGTGAGCATCAGGATGGGGGGGCAGCTTGATGAGTGAAGGCACGAAGACGACGGGGTTCGTGGGCTGGATCGATCGGCGTTTCCCCCTGACCCAGCTCTGGGAAGACCACCTGTCGAAGTACTACGCGCCGAAGAACTTCAACATCTGGTACTACTTCGGCTCGCTGGCACTGCTGGTGCTGGTCAACCAGATCCTCACCGGTATCTGGCTGACCATGAACTACAACCCGAGCGCGGAGGGCGCCTTCGACTCCGTGCTCTACATCATGCGCGACGTGCAGTGGGGCTGGCTTATCCGCTACATGCACTCCACGGGGGCCTCGGCCTTCTTCGTGGTCGTGTACCTGCACATGTTCCGCGCGTTGCTCTACGGCTCGTACAAGAAGCCGCGCGAGCTGCTGTGGATCTTCGGCATGCTGATCTACGTGGCGCTCATGGCGGAGGCCTTCATGGGCTACCTGCTGCCCTGGGGCCAGATGTCCTACTGGGGCGCACAGGTGATCACTTCCCTGTTCGGCGCGATCCCGGGCGTAGGCGACGCGTTGATGACCTGGATCCGGGGTGACTTCAACATCTCCGGCGTCACGCTGAACCGTTTCTTTGCGCTTCATGTGATCGCACTGCCGCTGGTGCTGGTCTTCCTGGTGGTTGCGCACATCCTCGCGCTGCACGAGGTGGGCTCGAACAACCCGGACGGGGTCGACATCAAGAAGAACAAGGACGCCAACGGCGTGCCGAAGGACGGTATTCCCTTCCATCCGTACTACACCGTCAAGGACCTCTTCGGTGTGGGCGTGTTCCTGTTCTTCTTCGCCGCCGTGGTGTTCTTCATGCCGTCGTTCGGCGGGCTGTTCCTCGAGCCGCCGAACTTCCAGCCGGCGGACCCGCTTCAGACCCCCGCGCATATCGCGCCGGTGTGGTACTTCACCGCCTTCTACTCGATCCTGCGCGCGGTGCCGGACAAGCTCATGGGCGTCATCGCGATGGGCACGGCGATCTTCCTCCTGTTCGTGCTGCCGTGGATCGACCGCGGGCCGGTGCGTTCGATCCGCTACCGTGGGTTCAGCTACAAGGTCGCTCTGGCGCTGTTCGCCGTCGCCTTCGTGGTGCTGAGCTACCTCGGGCTGCAGTCCCCGTCGATGATGATCATGGGGCTGTCCGTGAAGGGGTGGGCACGAATCGGCGGGGTCATGTACTTCGCGTTCTTCGTGTTCCTGTGGGTCTACACGTTCTTCGGTTTGGAGAAGACCAAGCCGGTGCCGGCAAGGGTGAAGCACTAATGAGAAAGTTTGCCGTGGCACTGCTGATCGCGCTGCTGCCGGGGATCGCTCTCGGCGCGGAAGGCGGGCAGCACCTGATGAACCCCGATGTCGACGTCTCCAACACGGCATCGCTGCAGCGCGGGGCGAAGTACTTCGCGAACTACTGCATGGGCTGTCATTCCCTGAAGTACCTGCGCTACAGCCGCATGGCCGAGGACCTGAACATCCCCGAGGACGTGGTCGAGAAGACCATGATCTGGGACGGCGGGCAGGTGCACTCGAAGATGATGAGTGCGATGGCCAGCGATGACGGCAAGAACTGGTTCGGCGCCGCGCCGCCGGACCTCTCGCTGACCGTGCGTGCGCGGGGTGCGGACTGGGTATACACCTATCTCAACACCTTCTACCGTGATCCCGAGTCGGATACCGGGGTTAACAACCTGACCCTGCCCGGGGCGTCCATGCCGCACGTGCTGTGGCAGCTGCAGGGCATGCCGGAGCCGGTTTACGGCGAGGGCAGCGGTGGTTCGCTGCACGTCAAGGAGGTCGAGGTCCCCGAGGGGGCCGGGCTGCTCAGCGAGGAGGAATATCACCAGGTCACCCGTGACATCACGAATTTCCTCGCCTATGCGGCGGAGCCCGTGCAGGCTGAGCGGGAGCGGCTCGGCGTCTGGGTCCTGCTGTTCATCGCGGTGTTCACCGCACTCGCCTACCTGCTCAAGCGCGAGTTCTGGAAGGACGTGCATTGATTATGGCTGGTGTGGCATGCGTGCCGGCCTGGGAGCGCTAGATGGCAGCGGTTAGTCGACGCTCGGTGATGACGCTCTTCTCGGGGCCGACGTGTATCTACAGCCACCGGATCCGTCTGGTGCTCGCCGAAAAGGGCATCTCGGTGGAGATCGTCGATGTCGAGCCCGGGGCGCCGATCCCCGAGGACCTCGCGGATCTCAATCCGTACGGGGAGGCGCCGACCCTGGTGGACCGTGATCTCGTGCTCTACGACACGAAGGTGATCGCGGAATACCTCGACGAGCGTTTCCCCCATCCGCCGCTGATGCCCGTGGACCCGGTTTCGCGGGCGAAGGCGCGGCTCGTGATCTCGCGGATCGAGCGTGACTGGGTGCAGAGCCTGGATGCGCTCGACGAGCTCACCGGGAAGGACGCGGAGAAGGGCCGCAAGGCCCTGGCCGAAAGCCTCGTCGCCAGCGACGAGGTCTTTGGCTCAGGCCTGCCGTTCTTCCTCAGCGAGGAGCTGTCGATGATGGACTGCGTCCTCGCGCCGCTGCTCTGGCGACTTCACCACTACGGGGTGGAGATTCCGGCGAGTGCGGAACACATCCAAGCCTACGCCAAGCGCCTGTTCGGCCGCGAGGCGTTTCAGAAGAGCCTGAGCGACGCCGAGCGGGCCATGCAGGCCGTTTAGCCGACTGCGACCGACGAGGGCTCATGACCCCGAAACGACCGTATCTTGTCCGCGCACTCTACGAGTGGATAGCGGACAATGGCCTGACTCCCTATCTCCTCGTGGACACCAGCGTGCCGGGTATCGAGGCACCGCTGGAGTATGCGGACAAGGGCAAGCTTGTGCTCAATGTCGCGCCCCGGGCGGTCCGCGGGCTCGATCTCGGTAACGAGTGGATCAGCTTCAATGCCCGCTTCGGTGGTGCTCCGCGGGACGTATTCCTGCCGGTGTCCGCGGTCCTGGCGATCTACGCCCGCGAGAACGGCCAGGGCATGCTCTTCGGTGAAGAGGACGAAGGCGGTGACGATCACGATCCGCCGCCGGATGGCGGCGGCGACGGCGACGGTAGCGGCACCGGTGGGGACGGCGGCGGCCGCAAGCCCCAGCTGCGCGTCGTGAAGTAGTGATCCCGCAGCGCCGCCGGCCCCGGCGGCGCTTCCTTCCCGTTCAGTCCGTACCGAACAGGGTGTGGTCGATCAGATCGCACAGGCAGTGGATGACCAGCAGGTGCACCTCCTGGATGCGGGCGGTGACCGTGGCCGGCACCCGGATCTCGACGTCCCCCTCGCCCAGCTGACCGGCGATAATGCCGCCGTCCCGCCCGGTCAGGGCCACGGTGTGCACGCCACGCTCCCGCGCCGCGCCCACGGCGGCAACCACGTTGTCGCTGTTGCCGCTGGTCGAGATCGCGAGCAGCACGTCCCCGGGCTGGCCGAGTGCCCGGACCTGGCGGGCGAAGACGTCCCGGTAGCTGTAGTCGTTCGCCACCGACGTGAGGGTGGAGCTGTCGGTGGTCAGCGCGATTGCGGGCAGCCCCGGGCGCTCCATTTCGAAGCGGTTCAGAAGCTCCGAGGAGAAGTGCTGGGCGTCTGCGGCGGAGCCGCCGTTGCCGCAGGAGAGGACCTTGTGCTCGGCCTGCAGGGCGGCGGCCATGCGCTGGCCGGCGGTGATGATGGCCGGGGTAAGCCGGTCCATCGCCATCTGCTTGGTGCGGATGCTCTCGTGGAATTGCTGCGAGACGCGCTCGTGTAGATCCATCGTTTGCCTTGTTTGCCTGATCGTCACTCGTCCGCGCGGAATGCGTCGCGGAGCCATTCGATGCGTCCGTCGCCGTCCACGGTGACCGCGTCGAAGCGGCACGGGGCGTCGTCGGCGCCGTTGCTGTGGAGATAGTACCGCGCCGCCGTTACCAGGCGACGGCGCTTGCCTGCCGTGATGCTCTCCGCCGCGGTGCCGAAGTCGTTGCGGCTGCGCTGGCGCACCTCGACGAAGGTCAGTGTGCCGTTGTCGTCCATCACCAGGTCCAGCTCGCCGCCGCGGCAGTGAACGTTGGCCGCGCGGAAACGCAGGCCCTGGCGTTCCAGGTGTCGTCGCGCCAGTGCCTCGGCATCGGCGCCGCGCTCCCGTGTGGGTCGGCGCGGCCTCATTGTCGCGGTGCGGGGGTCGTCCAGACCGCGGGTGCCTGGCCGTCTCCGGACGCCGGGGCAAGGCCCGGGAGCGGCGGCAGCGGATCGAGCGGCCCGGGCCGGCGCTGGATGTTCTCCCGGGCGGTCGGCCGAAGCCCGCCGGCGGCGACGCGTACGGGGGTGGGCGTGCGGTGAACGATCCCCGCGTCGTCAATCGTGAGGGTGCCGGTCGCGCCGGGTAGCCCGCTCGCCCGCGCGCTGCCGCGCACGAGGCCGATGGCACGGTAGGCGTCCACGCCGAAGGCGAGGAGCCCGGGCAGGGCGTCCATGCTCTGTGACCACTGGTCGACCGCACTGGTGTGCAGTGCCATCAGAGAGGGGTCGTCGAGGGTGCCCAGCAGCCAGGGCAGCTCCACCAGCCGAAGGCCCTCGAGGTCCTGGCGTACGGCGTCGTCCGCCGTGCGCGGGTAGGCGTGGGAGGTTGCGTACACCGCCAGTCCCAGGCCGTGATGGAAGCGGATCTGCGGCATGATCAGCCGTGCCTGCCGGGGGAACGCA
>NZ_WNXE01000002.1:30795-46698 GCF_010993615.1 Arhodomonas sp. KWT
ACCTATGAACACCGCCTGCATATCCTGGCGGCGGCGCGGCGAGAACTCGATGTCCCGCCGCAGCAGCCGGCGTAGCTCACGGTAGCGGCGCTCGCTGACATCGAGGTTGAAGAGTTGACGGAGGGTCGTGCTGTAGTCCGATTCGTCCTCGGGGTAACGGGCAGTCTCCAGGATCTTTCCGCCCAGGTCCTCGAACGCCTCGGTATAGGCGCCGGCCACGCGCGATCCCCATTCCCCCGTGGGCACGAGCACCACCGCGCGGTCCTTGCCGCTGGCCCAGGCGGCGCGTGCGGCGGTACGGGCGTCGTCCTCCGGCGAGAGGCCGAAGTGGTATACGCCCTCCGGCGACGACTCGCCGTCGACGGTATTGAGGGTGAGGACCTGTCGGTCGTCGTTGCGGCGCGAGCTCACCGCGCGCACGCCGGCCTTGGTAAGCGGACCGACCACCATGTCGGCGTTGCCGGCATGCTGGTAGGCGGCGACGGCGCCGGCGACGCTGCCTTTGGTGTCGAGGATGTCGAGGGCGGGGCGTTCGTCCCCCGCGGCGTAGTAAGCGGTCAGGAAGCCGTCCCGGATCGCCTTGCCGACCTCCGCGAGGTCGCCGGACAGCGGCAGCAGCAGCGCGATGCGTTTCGGCGGGGCGAGGGCCGCCCGCCGCCGCTCGACCAGCTGGTCGGCGAAGTCCGATGCCGGATGATCCGGGTAAAGTGAATGCCATGACGATACCGCGGATGCCACCGCATCGGTGTCGTCCCCGGCGTCACGCACACGGTTGGCGAGTGACAACCAGCCGGCCTCTGCGCCGCTGTCCGCGCGGCCTGCCGCCTGCTCGAGGCGGTCCGGCGGAATCTGCTGGAGTATGGACCAGATGCGTTCCGAGCGGGCACCGTCGGTGCGCCCGGAGAGCACCTGCGCGCGAATGAGATCCCGGGCGGCGGCGAGCGGCTCGCCGCCCGCACGCCGGGCCTCGGCGCGCTGATCCAGCCAGGCCGCGGCTACCGGCGGAGCGAGGCCGTCCGGTACCGGCGTGAGCCGGCGGATCACCGTGGCGGGGGCGAGCGTCTCGCCGTCCAGGCGCATGCGCAGCAGCAGCCGCAGGCCCGCGCCGGCCTCGCCGGCGTCAGCGTCGCCCACATCGTCGCGAAGAGTGGATGCGGTGGCGTCGTCGCCCGCGCGCGCATAGAGAATGGCCGCCTGCAGGCGCAGTGCGTTCGCCCGTGCCGGTGACGACGCCTCGCCGGCGGCCTGCTCGAGCCGTGCCGCCGCCGCGTCCATCCGACCGTCGCCGGCGAGCCGCGCGGCCTCGGTGAGTGCGGGCGACGGCGCCGGTGTCGGCGGCCCCGGTGTCGGGGTGGTGGCGCAGCCATGGAGCAGCACGGCAAGGACGGCGGCGATCAGTAGCCTGCTCGGGGTGGTCCGGGGCATTGTGCGGGTGTCCTGGGGTTGTGCCGCGCGGCACGGATCCCTCGCCCCGTGCCGGCGCAATGGTTAGACTGCGCCTGGCGGCGGCCGCCGCCGGTCGCCTGTATGAGTATCCGCAGGGTGGAATCAGCGTGTCAAATAACCCCGGACGGCTGTTCGTCGTCGCCACGCCCATCGGCAACCTCGAGGACATCAGCGCCCGTGCGGTAGCGGTTCTCGGTGGGGTGGGACGTATCGCCGCCGAGGATACCCGTCATACCGCCGCGCTGCTCAGTCATCTTGGTATACGCCGTCCGCTGCTCAGCCTCCACGAGCACAACGAGGCCGTCCGGGTGGAACGGGTGGTCGCGGCCCTGGCCGCGGGCGAGGACGTGGCGTTGGTCAGCGATGCCGGCACCCCGCTGATCAGCGACCCGGGTTACCGCCTGGTGCGCGAGCTGCGTCACCAGGGCTACGCGGTCACGCCGGTGCCGGGGGCGTGCAGTGTGATTGCGGCGCTGTCGGTCGCCGGTCTGCCCAGTGACCGTTTCGTCTACGAGGGGTTCCTGCCGGCGAAGGCGCAGCAGCGTGCCCGGCGCCTCCAGGCTTTGGCCGCGGAGGCGCGCACCGTGGTGATGCTGGAGTCCGGCCACCGTATCGCGGCGTCGCTGGAGGCGATGGCGGCGTCGTTCGGCGGCGACAGGGAGGCCTGCCTGGCGCGGGAGCTCACCAAGCGCTTCGAGACGGTCCGGCTCGCCACCCTGGATGAGCTGGCCGCGTGGGTCGCGGCGGACGCGAACCAGCGGCGTGGCGAGTTCGTGCTCATGGTCCGCGGTGTCGAGGCTCAGGCCGTTGCGGACACCGTGACGGTGGATGCGCTGATCGATGAACTCGCGGGGGAGATGCCGCCGCGCCGGGCGGCACGGCTGCTCGCCCGGCTTACCGGTGGGAGTGCCAATACATTCTATCGGCGCCTCGCCCGGGAGGACGGGTGAATCTGGTATCCTTGCGCCGGGGAGTCGGCCGGATGGTCGCTGCGTCTTCGACGTGGAGGAAAGTCCGGGCTCCACAGGGCAGGGTGCCAGGTAACGCCTGGGCGGCGTGAGCCGACGGAAAGTGCCACAGAAAATACACCGCCGATGGCCCCGTGCGGGGCACAGGTAAGGGTGAAAAGGTGCGGTAAGAGCGCACCGCGCGGGTGGCAACATGCCGCGGCACGGTAAACCCCACCCGGAGCAAGACCAAATAGGGGGGCGTACGTGTGGCCCGCACGGCTCCCGGGTAGGTCGCTTGAGGTGTGCGGTGACGCACATCCCAGAGGAATGATCGTCCCCGACAGAACCCGGCTTACAGGCCGGCTCCCCACTTTTCCCCCGCATGACGGTGCTTCCGGGGTGTCCCCGGAGGTATCGGCGTTGCGGTCGTGGCCTTCTTTTTCCTGCTATTCCGCGGCACTCCGTCGAACACTTTAGTGTCGACTCTCCTTTTCGTTCCTAGTGGCATGTTTCAGCGCCGGTTTTCGGTGCTTCCCGACCGTCTGTCGTGCGCCCTGTGGCTTCTTTCGTAAGTTCCTGAGTGGAAGGGAAAAACGCGCGCGTCGCTCCTTGACGGTGCGATAGGGGGTGCCTATAGTGTGTCGCTAAGTGGGAGAAAGTGGTGGGAAATGGAACTCCCGGGCCGAAAAGGGGTAGCGAGTGTTTCGCGGTGTCGCCCATATCAATCTTGATGCGAAGGGCCGGATGGCGTTCCCCAGCCGTTACCGCGAGCGGCTGCAGTCCCTTTGTGACGGTGAGCTGGTACTGACCGTGGACCGCGATCACTGTCTGCTCGTCTACCCGATGCCCGAGTGGGAGACCATCGAACGCAAGCTTGTGGAGCTCCCCGCGCTCAACCGCACCGCACGCCGGCTGCAGCGGCTGCTCATCGGCCATGCCACGGACTGTCAGCTGGACGGCAACGGCCGAATCCTGGTGCCGCCGCCGCTGCGCGAGTTCGCCGGGCTCGATAAGCGGACCGTGCTGATCGGCCAGGGCAACAAGTTCGAGCTCTGGGACGAGGATGAATGGCTGCGCCGTCGTGACGAATGGCTCGCCGAGGCCTCCGAGGAGGAGGATCTGCCCGAGGAACTGGAGGCCCTGTCGCTGTGACCGCCGAGGCAACCCCCCGTGACGACGCACACCGCCCGGTGTTGCGGGACGCCGCCGTCGAGGCGATGGCGGTGCGGGGGGACGGCACCTATATCGACGCGACCTTCGGGCGCGGCGGGCACAGTGCCGAGCTGCTCGCGCGACTTGGCCCGGGGGGGCGGCTGTGGCTGCTGGACCAGGACCCGGCCGCGATCGAGGCCGCGCGCACCCGCTTCGGTGACGACCCGCGCTGCCGGATCCGCCACACCTCGTTCGCGCGGCTTGCCGAGCTTGCCGACGAGGAGGGTCTGGGGGGCGCGGTGGACGGTCTGCTGCTGGACCTCGGGGTGTCCTCGCCCCAGCTCGATGAGCCGGAGCGGGGGTTCAGTTTCCAGCACGACGGCCCGCTGGACATGCGAATGAACACCGGGGCCGGGCCGACCGCCCGGGAGTGGCTGATGGAGGCGCCGGAACGCGAGATCGTTCGCGTGCTGCGCGAGTACGGCGAGGAGCGTTTCGCCCGGCGTATCGCCGCGACGATCGTGCGCCATCGCGACGCGGGGACGCTGCCGGCGCGCACCGCCGCCTTCGCCGAGCTGGTGGGGGCGGCGGTGCCGCGCCATGAACGCCACAAGCACCCGGCGACACGCACATTCCAGGCTCTGCGTATCGCGGTCAACGACGAGCTCGGTGCCCTGGATGCTGGCTTGGCTGCCGTCCGCCGGCTCCTGGCCCCGGGAGGCCGGCTGGTGGTGATCAGTTTCCATTCGCTGGAGGATCGGCGGGTCAAGCGTTTCATCCGCGACGCCAGCCGGGTGGGCGAGCTCCCCCCGGGGGTCGCCCAGGCGCCGCCGGAGCTCGAGCCGTGGCTGCGCCGCATCGGCCGGGCGGTCCGTGCCGACGAGGCCGAGCTCGGTGACAACCGCCGCGCACGCAGCGCGGTGATGCGTTGTGCGGAGCGCTTGCCGTGAGGTCGGGCTGGGCGATCGGTGTGCTGATCCTGGCGGTGGCCGCGAGCGCGGTGGCGGTGGTGTACAGCACCCACGAGAGCCGCAAGGCGTTCGTGGCGCTGCAGGAGCTGCAGCGCGAGCGCGACACGCTGAACGTCGAATGGGGTCGGCTGCGCATCGAACAGGGCACCGTGGCGACTCACGGGCGTATCGAGCGCATCGCCCGCGAACGCCTCGGCATGCGGATGCCGGAGCGCGACGACATCGTCATTATCCGCGCGACGCGCGTGGCCGGGGAGGCAACGCATTGAGCGGTACGCCGCACAGGACAGACAGCACACGCGGCTCCGGGCGCTGGCGGCTCGTAGCCGTCGCCGGTGTGCTGGGTCTGCTCGCCTTCGTGCTGGTGGCGCGGGCGGTGGAGATCCAGGTGGTCGAGCGTGCCTTCCTCGAGGGGCAGGGGCATGCCCGCCATGTGCGTGTGAATACCGTGCCGGCGCACCGCGGCATGATCACCGACCGCTTCGGCGAGCCGTTGGCGATCAGCTCGCCGGTGGATTCGGTCTGGGCCGATCCCTCCGCGCTGTTGCCTGCCGTGGACCGCCTCGACGAGCTCGCCAGGCCACTCGGCCTCGATCCCGCGAAGCTGCGCCGGCGCCTGGAGGCGGAGGCGCAGCGTGGCCGCGAGTTCGTCTACATCCGCCGGCACATTCCGCCGGCGCTCGGCGAGCAGGTCATGGATCTGCGCATCCCGGGGGTCTCGCTGCGGCGCGAGTACCAGCGTTTTTACCCCACCGGCGAGGTCAGCGGTCACGTGCTCGGTTTCACCGACATCGACGACCGCGGCCAGACCGGCCTGGAGCGGGCGTACGATTCCTGGCTGTCGGGTCAGTCCGGAGCCAAGCGGGTCATGCGTGACCGCCTCGGGCGCGTGATCGAGGACATCGAGCAGCTGCGTGAGCCCGAGCCCGGCAAGGACCTGGCCCTGAGTCTGGACCGCCGCCTGCAGTACATCGCCTACCGCTCTCTGAAGTCGACAGTGCAGCGCTTCCAGGCCAGGAGCGGCTCGATCGTGGTGCTCGATGCGCGCAGCGGCGAAGTGCTCGCCATGGCCAGTCAGCCGGGCTTCAACCCCAACGACCGCAGCCAGCTGCGTGGGCCCCTCTACCGCAATCGTGCGGTCACCGACGTGGTGGAACCGGGCTCCACGATGAAGCCGTTCGCCGTCGCCGCCGCGCTGGAGACGGGCAAGTTCGAGCCGGGCACGCCCATCAATGCCGATCCCGGCTGGATGATGGTGGGCGGCAACACGGTGCAGGACGTCCACAACTATGGCGCCATCGACGTCGCCACGGTCCTCCAGAAATCCAGCAACGTTGGTGTCACCAAGATTGCCCTGTCGCTTGAGCGCGGCCGCATCTGGCGGATGGTCGACGCCGCCGGTTTCGGGCGTTCCACCGCCAGCGGCTATCCCGGCGAGGCCGGGGGCCACCTCGCACCGGTGCCACCGGACAGCCATTTCGAGCGGGCGACGCTTGCCTTCGGTTACGGCCTGTCGGCGACGCCGCTGCAGATCGCCCACGCCTACACGGCCTTCGCCAACGACGGGCGGATGCCGATGATCTCGTTCCTGCGCGGCGGCTCCCAGGAGCCGGCGAAGCGGGTGATGAGCGAGAAGACCGCGGACAGCGTCCTGCACATGCTCGAGGGGGTGGTCACGCCCGAGGGTACCGCCGAGCGCGCCGACATCAGCGGCTACCGGGTTGCGGGCAAGACCGGCACCTCCAAGCAGGCGGTGGCCGGAGGCTATTCCGACGACGACTACCTCGCGCTGTTCGCCGGCATCGTCCCGGCGAGCGATCCACGCTTCGTGTGCGTCGTGGTGGTGCGCGAGCCCAAGGGCGACAGCTACTACGGTGGTACCGTCTCCGCTCCGGTGTTCCGCGAGGTCATGTCCCAGGCGCTGCGGCTGTACAACATTCCGCCGGACGAGGACGGCGGCCTCGGGCCGCTGATGATCGCGGGAGGGCGCGGCCATGACTGAGCGGCGCCTGGACGGACTGCTCGCGCCCCTGGGGATCGACGCCCCGGCGCTCGCGCTGACTGACCTCGCCCTGGATAGCCGCGAGGTGGCTGAAGGCGGCGTGTTCCTCGCGGTGCGGGGCGCCGGCGGGCATGGCCTCGCGCACCTGGAGGACGCGCTGGCGCGCAAGCCCGCGGCGGTGCTGTGGGACCCGGAGGGCGCGCCGGACGCCTACGCCGTGCTGGAGCGCTGCGAACGGGCCGGGGTGGCCGCGATCGCGGTGCCCGGACTCGGCGGGAGTATCGGCATGCTCGCGGCGCGGTTCTTTGGCGGGCCCGGTCGGCGGTTGCGCCTGGTGGGAGTGACCGGTACCGACGGCAAGACCTCCACCACCCAGTTTGTCGCCGCTGCCCTGGACCGGGCCGGTCACCCCTGGGCGAGCATCGGCACGCTCGGCTGGGGCCGGCCTGGTGCACTGCGGGAGACGCGCCATACCACGCCGGATGTGGTGGGTCTGCAGCGCCGCCTCGCCGCGCTCGTCGACGACGGGGTCGAGGGGGTCGCCATGGAGGTCTCCTCCCATGCCCTTGACCAGGACCGTACGCAGGGCCTCGATTTCGAGGTGGCGGTGCTCACCAATCTGAGCCGTGACCATCTCGACTATCACGGCAGCGACGCGGCCTATGCCGCTGCCAAGGCGCGGCTGTTCCTGGACACGGAGCCGGCGGCCGCCGTGCTCAACCTCGACGATGCCTTCGGCCGGGATATGGCGGCGCGTACCGGGGCGGCGGTGATCGGTTACAGCCTCGCTGATGCGCCTGGCGCCCGAATCCGGGCCCGCGGGGTGCATGCCGGTGACGAGGGGCTGGCGTTCACCCTGGATATCGACGGCGATGCCGTCGACGTGGCGGTCCCGGTCTTCGGGCTGTTCAACGTCGCCAATCTCCTGGCCACGGCCGGGGTGCTGCTGGCCCTGGGCGAACCTGCCGGATCGATCGCTGCGACGCTCGCCGCCTGCCGGCCGGTCCCGGGCCGCATGCAGGCGCTCGGCGGCGGTGACCGGCCGCTGGTCATCGTCGACTACGCCCACACCCCCGCGGCGCTGGAGGCCGCCCTCGCCGCCTCCCGGCAGCACTGCGCGGGGGCGCTGTGGTGCGTGTTCGGCTGCGGCGGTGACCGGGATACCGGCAAGCGTGCGCCGATGGGCCGGGCGGCAGCCGGTCTCGCCGACCACGTGATCCTCACCAGCGACAATCCCCGGGGCGAGCCCCCGGAGTCGATCATAGACGCGATCCGTGCCGGTTTGCCGGCCCCGGACGCGGCCCGGGCCATCCCGGACCGTGGCGAGGCCATCCGCACGGCGGTGGCCGGTGCACACGCCGGCGACGTCGTGCTGGTGGCCGGCAAGGGGCACGAGGCCTACCAGATCGTGGGTGATGAGGTACGTGCCTTCAGCGACCGCGAGGCGGTCGAGGCGGCGCTGGCCGCCGGGGAGGGCCCATGGAGCCGGTGAAGCTCTCGCAGCTCGTGGTGGCCCTCGGTGAGGGGCGCCACCGCGGCGCCGACGCCATCGTCACCGGCGTGGTCATCGATTCCCGCATCGCCGGCGAGGGCACGCTGTTCGTGGCGCTGCCGGGGCGCCACGTCGACGGCCACGATTTCATCGCTTCTGCCCGGGCCGCGGGCGCCGCCGCCGCGCTGGTGGCCCGGGTGGTGGACGACCCGCTGCCGCAGTGGGTGGTCGAGGATCCGGCCGCCACGCTGGCGCGCCTCGGTGCCCGGGTGCGGGCCCAGGCGCCGGCGACCGTGATCGGTGTGACCGGCTCCAACGGCAAGACCACGGTCAAGGAGATGATCGCCGCGATCCTCTCGCAGGGGGCGGAGACGCTCGCCACCCGCGGCAACCTCAACAACGACCTGGGCGTGCCGCTGACGCTGTGCCGGCTCAACGCCGGGCACCGCTACGCGGTGATCGAGATGGGGGCCAATGCCCCCGGGGACATCGCCCGGCTGGCGGCGCTCGCCGCGCCGGACGTGGGGGTGGTGACCAATGCCGGGCCGGCGCACCTGTCGGGGTTCGGAGACATCGCCGGCGTGGCCCGGGCAAAGGGTGAACTGTTTGCCGGGATCGCGCGTGACGGGGTTGCGGTGATCAATGCCGACGACGATTATGCGCCGCTTTGGCGGCAACTGGCGGACGGACGACGCAGCGTGATGTTCGGAACTCGAGGGGATGCTGACATTCGTGCCACCGCGGAGGCGGACGGCACCACGATCCTGGTCCTGCCCGGCGGCGAGCACCTGCGGGTGCGCCTGCCGCTGCCCGGTGCGCACAACCGGCTCAACGCGGCGGCGGCGGCCGCGACCGCGCTCGCCGCCGGCGCCTCGCCGGCCTGGATCGTGCCGGGGCTCGAGCGCATGGCGTCGGTGCCGGGGCGCTGGAGCGAGGAGGTCCTGCAGGGCGGTGTGATCCTCATTGACGACAGCTACAACGCCAACCCCCGGTCGCTGGGCGCCGCGGTCGAGGTGCTCGCGCAGACACCGCCGGCCTGGGTGGTGCTCGGCGACATGGGCGAGCTCGGCGAGTCGGCCGGGCGGCTGCACGCCGAGGCCGGCGAAGCCATGCGCCGGGCGGGTATCGAGCGGGTGTTCGCCCTCGGGCCGCTGGCCGCGGAGGCCGCGGCGGCGTTCGGCGAGGGCGGCGGGTCCTTCGATGACGTCGCTGCGCTGGTCGACACCATGGCCCGCGACTGGCGCGCCGGCGTGCGTGTGCTCGTGAAGGGGTCGCGCTCCGCGGCGATGGAGCGCGTCTGCGAGGCGCTGAGGCAGCGCTACGGCATCGCAGGGGGGGCGTGACCATGCTGCTGGCACTGGCGAACTGGCTCGAGGGCTTCTACAGCGGCTTCAACGTGTTCCAGTACCTCACGTTCAGGGCCATCCTCGGCACGCTCACCGCGCTCGGTATTGCGCTGCTCGTCGGCCCGGTCCTGATCCGCCGTCTGGTGCGTTACCAGATCGGGCAGTACGTCCGCGAGGACGGCCCCCAGACCCATCTCTCCAAGGCAGGCACACCCACCATGGGCGGTGCGCTGATCCTGGTGGGGATCGCCGTGGCCACGGTGCTGTGGAGCGACCTCACCAACCGCTTCGTGTGGATGGTACTGCTGGTCACCCTGGCGTTCGGCGTCATCGGCGGCGCCGACGACTGGCTCAAGCTCACCCGCGGCAGCAGCCACGGCCTGTCCGCCCGGGCGAAGTACCTGGCGCAGTCCGCGGTCGGCCTGGTGGCCGCGCTGGTGCTGTTCACCAGCGCGCAGACGCCGGTGGAGACCTCGCTGATCGTGCCCTTCTTCAAGAGCGTCGTGCTGCCGCTGGGCTGGCTGTTTCTGCCGCTGGCGTATTTCGTGATCGTGGGCAGCTCCAATGCGGTCAACCTCACCGATGGCCTCGACGGCCTCGCGATCCTGCCCAGCGTGCTCGTGGGCGGCGCACTGGGCGTTTTCGCCTACGCCACCGGCCATGCCAACTTCGCCACCTACCTCGGCATCCCGTTCATCCACGGCGTCGGCGAGGTCGTGGTGTTCTGCGGTGCCCTGGTGGGGGCGGGGCTGGGCTTTCTCTGGTTCAACACGTACCCGGCGCAGGTGTTCATGGGCGACGTCGGCGCGCTTGCGCTGGGGGCGGCCCTGGGCACCATCGCGGTGGTCGTCCGCCAGGAGCTGGTGCTGTTCATCATGGGCGGCGTGTTCGTCGTCGAGACGGTCTCGGTGATGCTGCAGGTGGCCTCGTACCGGCTTACCGGGCGGAGGATCTTCCGCATGGCGCCGTTGCATCACCACTTCGAGCTCAAGGGCTGGCCGGAGCCGCGGGTCATCGTGCGGTTCTGGATCATCACGGTCGTGCTCGTGCTCATCGGTCTGGCAACACTGAAGCTGCGCTGATGATGGCAATAAAGGACCACAACCCGGAGAACGCGCGCCGCGCGACGGTGGTCGGCCTCGGCGAGACCGGCTACGCCTGTGCGCGCCATCTCCGGCGCCAGGGCTGGCGGGTGGCGGTAACGGATACACGTGCCGAGCCGCCGTATGCGGCCCGGCTGCGTGACGAGCACCCGGAGATCATCCAGGCCGTCGGTGACCTCGATGCCGCGCTGCTGCGGGGGGGCGACACCGTGGTCCTGAGCCCCGGGGTCGATCCCAGGGTGCCGGCGATCGCCGCTGCCCGGGCCGCCGGCGTGGAGGTGATCGGCGAGATCGAGCTGTTCGCCCGCGCGGCCGAGGCCCCGGTGATCGCTGTCACCGGTTCCAACGGCAAGAGCACGGTAACCACGCTCGTCGCCGCGATGATCCAGGAGGCGGGGCTGAATGCCGCGGCGGGCGGAAACCTGGGGCCTGCGGCGCTGGCACTGCTCGAGCGTCCGGTCCCGAACTATTACGTCCTCGAGCTCTCCAGTTTCCAGCTCGAGACCGTCACCAGCCTGGCGCCGGCGGCATCGGTGGTACTCAACGTCAGCGCCGATCACATGGACCGCTACGACGGGCTGGGCGACTACGCGGCCACCAAGGCGCGGATCTACGAGCGCGCGGCGACCGCCGTGATCAACCGCGACGATCGGGTGGTCGCCGCCATGGCCCACGGTCCGCACTCCGTGGGCTTTACCACGGGGCGGCCGCAGGGCTGTGACTGGGGGATTGCCGACGGCCGTTTCACCCGCGGCCACAGCCCGTGCGCACCGGTGGAGGCGCTGGCGCTGCCGGGCACGCACAACCGTGCCAACGCCCTGGCCGCGCTGGCGCTGGGTGACGCCATCGGCCTGGCCTGGGCGGCGATGGCCCGCGCCCTGTCGCGTTACCGCGGGCTGCCGCACCGCATGGCGCACATCGCCCACGTGGCCGGTCGTGACTACTACGACGATTCCAAGGGCACCAATGTCGGTGCCACGGTCTCCGCCGTCTCCGGGATCGCGCAGCCGCTGGTGCTCATCGCCGGCGGTCAGGGGAAGGACCAGGATTTCGCACCGCTGGCGGCGGCCCTGCGCGGCCGGGTTCGCGCTGCGGTGCTCATCGGCACCGATGCGGCGGCGATCGCGGCGGTGCTGGCGGATGTCTGCCCCGTGGAGACCGCGGTGGATATGGACGGGGCCGTGCACCGGGCGGCGGCACTGAGCCGTCCCGGGGACGCGGTGGTCCTGAGCCCGGCGTGCGCCAGCCAGGACATGTTCACGGACTATGCCGAGCGCGGACGTGCGTTCCAGGCGTGCGTGGAGGGGCTGAGCCATGATTGAGCGCGCCCTGGCCCGATTCACGCCGCAGGGGCGGGATATCCCGGCCGCGCTGGACTGGCCGCTGGTGGCGACGGTGGGGGTGCTGCTGGTTTTCGGTCTGGTCATGGTCGCCTCGGCATCCATGGCCGTGGCCGAGCGCGAGACCGGGGCCGCCCTCTCGCTGTTCTATCGCCAGGGGTTCTTTACCGTCATGGGGGTGATCGTCGTCACCCTCGGGCTGATGCTGGTCCGCACCACCGACCTGGAGGCGGCCGGACCGGGGCTGCTCGGCGTGAGCCTGCTGCTGCTGGTCGTCGTGCTGCTGCCCGGGGTCGGCCGCGAGGTCAACGGCGCGGTGCGCTGGCTGCCCCTCGGTGTGGTCAACCTGCAGGTCTCCGAAGTCGCCAAGCTCGGGGTGCTGATCTATCTCGCCGGCTATGTGGTACGCCGGGGCGAGGCACTGCGCACACGCTTCAGCGGATTCCTGGTGCCGGTGGCGATCCTGGCGCTGGTGGCGGGCCTGCTGCTCATGGAGCCGGATTTCGGCGGCGCCGCGGTGATCCTCGCCACCGGTGCGGTGGTGCTGTTCCTGGGCGGGGCGCCGCTGTCCCGCATGCTGCTGCTGGCCGCCCTGGGCGTCATTGCCGCGGCCGGGCTGATCGTCAGCTCGCCGTACCGCTGGGAGCGACTGACCGGCTTTCTCAACCCCTGGGCGGACCCGTTCGACAGCGGTTTCCAGCTCACCCAGGCGCTCATCGCGGTGGGCCGCGGCGGCTGGTTCGGGGTGGGGCTCGGCAACAGCGTGCAGAAGCTGTTCTATCTGCCCGAGGCGCACACGGACTTCCTCTTCTCCGTGCTCGCCGAGGAGCTCGGCGTCCTCGGCGTGACGGCGGTGGTGGCGCTGTTCACGTTCATGGTCTGGCGCATCCTGCGCATCGGCGTGGCTGCGTTCAACGAGGGCCGGCCGTTCGGCGCGTACGTATGCTGGGGCGTCGGCTTCTGGCTGGGGGCGCAGGCGTTCATCAACATGGGCGTGAACCTCGGCCTGCTGCCGACCAAGGGCCTGACCCTGCCGCTGATGAGCTATGGCGGGAGCAGCCTGGTCGTCACCCTCGCCGCTGTGGGGCTCGTGCTCCGGGTCGACTGGGAGCGTCGGGCCGCGGCGGCCGCGGCCACGGACGAGCCGGGGAGGGTCGCGGCATGACGGCGCCCGTGATCATCACCGCCGGCGGTACCGGCGGCCACGTGTTCCCGGCCCTGGCGGTGGCGGAGGCCTTGCGCGAGGCGGATGTTCCGGTGGTGTGGATGGGCACGCCCCACGGGCTGGAGGCGCGGGTGGCCGGCAATGCTGGCATCCCCTTCGAGCCGGTGACCGTGCGCGCGCTGCGCGGCCGCGGCCTGCGGGACACGCTGACCGCGCCATGGATGCTCCTGCGGGCGCTGCTCCAGGCGCTCGCCGCGGTGCGGCGGCGCTCGCCGCGCGCGGTACTCGGCATGGGCGGCTATGCCAGCGGGCCGGGGGCGATCGCCGCCTGGCTCCTGCGCCGGCCGCTGATCATCCATGAGCAGAACGCCGTCGCCGGCATGACCAACCAGCGCCTCGCCCGGATGGCGGCGCAGGTGCTCACCGGTTTCGACCGTCCGTTCCCGGGGGCGCCGGCTGCGCGCTTCGTGGGCAACCCGGTACGCGCCGCGGTCGCCGCGGTGGCGCCGCCGCAGGAGCGTCTCGCCGGCCGCGAGGGACCGGTGCGGGTGCTGGTGCTCGGCGGCAGCCTCGGTGCCCGGGCCCTCAACGAGACCGTGCCCCGCGTGCTTGCGGGCCTGCCGGGCGGGGTGCGCCCTGAGGTCCGGCACCAGGCCGGCGAACGCACCCTCGCGGTCGCCCGCCAGGCCTACGAGCAGGCGGAAGTGGACGCCGAGGTCATGCCGTTCATCGAGGACATGGCCGCCGCCTACGCCTGGGCGGACCTGGTGATCTGCCGCGCCGGTGCGCTCACGGTCGCGGAGCTCGCTGCGGCGGGCTGCGCGGCGGTGCTGGTGCCGTATCCGTACGCGGTGGACGACCACCAGGCGGCGAATGCGGCGTTCCTGGTGGACGCGGGGGCGGCCTTCATGCTGCGCGAGCCGGAGCTCGCGCGGGGGGCGCTGGAGCGGGTGCTCTCGGAACTGCTTGGCGACCGCGATCGTCTTCGCGCCATGGCCGTCCGGGCCCGGGAGAAGGGCCGGCCGGATGCGGCGCGCGCGGTGGCGGATGTCTGTCTGGAGGTAGGGGCATGAGCGATATGCCGCAGGGTGCCATGGACCCGAACGCGCCGGGCGCGATGGGCCGGGTGCGACACCTGCATTTCGTGGGTATCGGTGGCGCCGGTATGGGCGGCATCGCCGAGGTGCTGTGCAACCTCGGCTATACGGTCACCGGCTCGGATCTGCGCGAGAATGCGATCACGCGCCGGCTGGCCGGTCTCGGGGTGACGGTCTACATCGGTCACGACGCCGGTCACGTCGCCGCCGCGGACGCGGTGGTGATCAGCTCCGCGGTGGGCGAGGACAACCCGGAGGTGCAGGCGGCGCGGCGCCGTCGGCTGCCGGTGGTGCCCCGCGCGGAGATGCTCGCCGAGCTGATGCGTTTCCGCTTCGGGATCGCGGTTGCCGGCACCCACGGCAAGACCACGACCACCAGCCTGGTGGCGAGCATCCTCGCCGAGGGTGGCCAGGACCCGACCTTCGTCATCGGTGGCCGGCTCAACAGCGCGGCCAGTCACGCCCGTCTCGGCGCCGGGCGCTACCTGGTGGCGGAGGCGGACGAGAGCGACGCCTCGTTCCTCTACCTCAAGCCGATGATCGCGGCGGTGACCAATGTCGACGCCGACCATCTCGGCACCTACGAGGGCGATTTCCAGCGCCTGCGCGGGACGTTCCTGGAGTTCCTGCACCACCTGCCCTTCTACGGACTGGCGGTGATGTGCATCGACGACCCGCAGGTGCGCGAGCTCGTGGACCGGGTGACCTGCCCGGTACGGACCTACGGCTTCGCCGAGGACGCCGACGTGCGCGCCACCGATATCCGTCAGGACGGCATCGCCACGCGCTTCACGGTCACCGTGGAGGACGGCGAGCCCTTCGAGGTTACGCTCAACCTGCCCGGCCGGCATAACGCCCAGAACGCGCTGGCGGCGATCGCCATCGCCGCCGAGCTGGAGATCCCGCAGGAGGCGATGCAGCGGGCGCTGGCGCACTTCCAGGGCATCGGCCGGCGTTTCCAGGTCTACGGTGAGCTGGCGCTGCCCGGCGGCCGCGCGCTGCTGGTGGACGACTATGCCCATCACCCGCGGGAGATCGCCGCGGTGATCCACGCGGTGCGTGAGGGCTGGCCCGGGCGGCGACTGGTGGTGGCGTTCCAGCCGCACCGCTACAGCCGTACCCAGGAGCTGTTCGACGAGTTCGCGCGGGCGCTCTCGGAGGCGGACGCGCTGCTGATCAGCGAGGTCTACGCCGCCGGCGAGGCGCCGCTGCCCGGTGTCGACGGCGCCTCGCTGTGCCGGGCCGTGCGTGCCCGGGGCCAGGTGAACCCGGTGTTCGCCGCGGATGTCGAGGAGCTGGGTGCGCTGGTCCCGGACGTGGTCCGGGACGGCGACCTGCTGATCACCCTGGGTGCGGGCAGCATCGGCGGCGTCGCGCCGGCGCTGGTCGCCCGGTTCGGTGACGGGGAGGAGCGCGCATGACCCGCACGGCCGGCCAGCTCCTGCACGACGAGCCCATGGCCCGGCATACCTCGTGGCGGGTCGGGGGGCCGGCGGAGCGGCTCTACCGCCCGGCGGATGCGGACGACCTGTGCCGTTTCCTCGCCGCGCTGCCGGCGGACACGCCGGTGCACTGGGTGGGGCTCGGCAGCAACCTGCTGGTCCGCGACGGTGGGCTGCCGGGTGTCGTCATCCAGGCCGGCCGCGGGCTGGCGGGGCTGGATGTGGAGGCCTCCGGCGAGGTAACGGCCGGGGCCGGGGTGCCCTGTGCCAAGCTCGCCCGGGCCTGCGGGCGGGCAGGGCTGGTGGGTGCGGAGTTCTTTGCGGGCATCCCGGGGATGCTCGGTGGCGCGCTGACCATGAATGCCGGGGCGTGGGGCGGCGAGACCTGGGCCCACGT
>NZ_WNXE01000002.1:46795-50972 GCF_010993615.1 Arhodomonas sp. KWT
GTGCTCGAGGTCGAGACCGTCGACCACGCCGGCGGGCGGCGCTGGCGGGCGTGCTCGGAGTTCGAGATCGGATACCGCAGTGTGGCCGGTCCGACGGGCGAGTGGTTCCTGGGGGCGCGTCTCGCATTCGCCCCAGGGGGCGACAACGCCGCGCTCGCCGATCGGGTGCGCGAGCTTCTCGCCGAGCGCGCGGCGCGCCAACCCATGGGGCAGGCGAGCTGCGGCTCGGTGTTCCGCAACCCGCCCGGGGATCACGCCGCGCGGCTGATCGAGGCGGCGGGCCTGAAGGGCCATGCCATCGGCGGTGCGCGGGTCAGCGACAAACACGCGAACTTCATCATCAACACCGGCGAGGCCACCGCGGCGGACATAGAAACGCTGATCGGTCATGTCGCCGCGTGCGTGCGCGAGCGCTTCGGTGTCTCGCTGCAGCCGGAGGTACGCATCATCGGGGAGGAGGCGCGTCATGACTGAGCATACGTGGCAGAGCGCCGCCGATGCGGGCCGGGTGGCCGTGCTCATGGGCGGCTGGTCCGCCGAGCGCGATATCTCGCTCAAGAGTGGGGCGGCGATCCTGGAGGCGCTGCGCGGCCGCGGCGTCGATGCCCATGCCTTCGACCCGCGCGACCGGGCACTGCCGGACCTGCTCGGCTTCGACCGCGCCCTGGTCGCGCTGCACGGGCGCGGCGGCGAGGACGGTGCCATTCAGGGCGCCCTCGAGACCCTGGGTATCCCCTACACGGGTAGTGGGGTGCTCGGCTCGGCGGTGGCGATGGACAAGCTGCGCACCAAGCTCATCTGGCGCGGCCTGGACCTGGCGACGCCGCCGTTCCGCATGCTCGGCCACGCCACCGACTGGGACGGCGTGGTCGACGAGCTGGGCCTGCCGCTGATGGTCAAGCCGGCGAACGAGGGCTCGAGCCTGGGCATGTCCCGGGTGGGCGAGCGCGACGGTCTGGAGGCGGCCTGGATCCGGGCCGCGGACTACGACACCGCGGTGTTCGCCGAGCGCTGGATCACCGGCGAGGAATACACCGTCGCGGTCCTCGACGGCGAGTGCCTGCCGGCGATCCGTATCGAGTCGGCCCGCGGATTCTACGACTTCGACGCCAAGTATGTCGCCGAGGATACCCGCATGCACTGCCCCTGCGGTCTGCCGGCGGACACCGAGCGGGCCCTGGGCGAACTGGCGCTGTCCGCCTTCGAGGCGACGGGAGCCGAAGGCTGGGGGCGCGTGGACCTGATGCGCGACGGCGACGGGCGGTTCTGGCTGCTCGAGGTCAACACCGTGCCGGGCATGACCGACCACTCCCTGGTACCCGCGGCGGCGCGGGTGGCCGGGCTGGACATGGGTGAGCTGGTCTGGCGGATCCTTGCCACCAGCCGCGCGAGGGGCGGGGAGCGATGAGCGCGGTCATGGGCATGAACGCTCCGGTCGGCGTCGACGGCGGCGCCGGCCGGCGGCGGACACCGACGCGATGGCTCGTCGGTGCGGTGCTGGCCGTGATGGTCGCCGCCGGCGCGTCGCTGTTCTGGTCGCACCTGCGCCGCAGTGACCCGTTTCCCGTCCAGGCGGTGCGTCTGGAGGGCGACTTGGCCCACGTGGCGGACGCGGACCTGCGTGCCGCCGTGGCGCCGCACCTGGGTGACGGTCTGCTGTTCGTGGACCTGGACGCCATCCGCGACGCGGTAACCGCCCTGCCGTGGGTCGCCAGCGCCGCGGTCTGGCGGGTCTGGCCCACCGGGCTGCGGATCCGCGTGCAGGAGCACGAGCCCATCGCCGCCTGGGGCGAGCGTGGCGTGCTCTCCGCCAAGGGGGAGCGTTTCACTCCGCCGCAGCGTCCCGAGGGACTGCCGCAGCTCGGCGGGCCGGCGGGTAGCGCGTCGCTGGTGTGGGCGCGCTTCGAGCAGCTGCGCGAGGCCCTGGGCGAGCTGGGCCGGCCGGTGGCCCTGACCCTGGACAAGCGCCGCGCCTGGGTCGCGCGGCTGGACAACGGCATGCGCCTGCGTTTCGGGCGGGACGACTTCGACGAGCGCCTGCAGCGGCTGCTCGCAGCGTGGCCGGCGGTGCAACGCCGCGCCGGTGACCGCGCCATTGCCGCCGTGGACCTGCGCTACCCGAACGGCCTGGCGGTGGAATGGGGACCGCCGGCCTCGGAACCGACAACCGGAGGGGATTCCAAGCGATGAGTCGCAAGCAGGACAGCAATCTGCTGGTGGGCCTGGACGTGGGCACCTCGAAGGTGGTCGCCATCGTCGGTGCGCTCAAGGATACCGGCGAGCTGGAGGTCGTGGGCATCGGCTCGCATCCCTCGCGGGGGATGAAGAAGGGCGTGGTGGTCAACATCGAGTCCACCGTGCAGTCCATCCAGCGCGCGGTGGAGGAGGCCGAGCTGATGGCCGGCTGCGAGATCCACTCGGTCTACGCCGGCATCGCGGGCTCCCACGTGCGCTCCCTGAACTCCCACGGGATCGTCGCCATCCGGGATCGCGAGGTCTCCCAGGGGGACGTGGACCGCGTCATCGACGCTGCCCGCGCGGTCGCCATCCCGGCGGACCAGCGCATCATCCACATCCTGCCCCAGGAATTCATCATCGACAGCCAGGAGGGCATCCGTGAGCCCGTGGGCATGTCCGGGGTGCGCCTGGAGGCGAAGGTCCACATGGTGACGGGCGCGGTCAGCGCGGCGCAGAACATCGTCAAGTGCGTGCGCCGCTGTGGGCTGGACGTCGACGACATCATCCTCGAGCAGCTCGCCTCCGCGCAGGCGGTGCTCACCGAGGACGAGAAGGAGCTCGGCGTGTGCCTGGTCGACATCGGCGGTGGCACCACTGACATCGCCGTGTTCACCGAGGGCGCGATCCGGCACACCGCGGTGATCCCGATCGCCGGCGACCAGGTCACCAACGACATCGCCGTGGCGCTGCGTACCCCCACGCAGCACGCCGAGGAGATCAAGGTGAAGTACGCCTGCGCGCTCTCCCAGCTTGCCAGCCCCGAGGAGACCATCGAGGTCCCCTCGGTGGGCGACCGGCCGCCGCGGCGGCTCTCGCGCCAGACCCTCGCGGAGGTGATCGAGCCCCGCTATGAGGAGCTGATGACGCTGGTGCAGAACGAGCTGCGGCGCAGCGGTTTCGAGGACCTCATGGCCGCGGGCGTCGTGCTCACCGGCGGGAGCTCGAAGATGGAGGGTGCCGTCGAGCTCGCGGAGGAAGTTTTCCACATGCCGGTGCGCCTGGGGCTGCCCCAGGGCGTCACGGGCCTGACGGACGTCGTGCGCAATCCCATCCATGCAACGGGGACGGGGTTGCTGCTGTTCGGCAGCCGGCAGCGCCACGCCGGGCACGGACTCCCCGCCGACGAGACGGCGGAGGGTGGCGCATTCAACCAGCTGTGGACGCGTATGAAGGGGTGGTTCCAGGGGAACCTTTGACGAGGCACGGGTAGAGCAGAACAACAGCCGAAACGCTGCGACTGGAAAGGAGACGCGACATGAAATTCGAGCTTATGGATTCGTTCAGTCAGAACGCCGTAATCAAGGTGATCGGTGTCGGCGGCGGTGGCGGCAATGCCGTCCAGCACATGGTGTCCGCCGACGTCGAGGGCGTGGACTTCATCTGCGCCAACACCGATGCGCAGGCGCTGCGCAACACTTCCGCGAAGACCACGCTCCAGCTCGGGGCGAATATCACCAAGGGCCTGGGTGCCGGCGCCGACCCGACGGTGGGCCGCGAGGCCGCGATGGAGGACCGGGACCGTATTGCCGAGGTCCTCGACGGGGCGGACATGGTCTTCATCACCGCCGGTATGGGTGGCGGCACGGGCACCGGGGCGGCACCGGTGGTCGCCGAGGTCGCCAAGGAGATGAATATCCTCACGGTCGCCGTGGTGACCAAGCCGTTCCCCTTCGAGGGCGGCAAGCGCCTGGGCGTCGCCCAGGAGGGCATCAAGGAGCTCGGCCGCCAGGTCGACTCGCTGATCACCATCCCCAACGAGAAGCTGCTCTCGGTGCTGGGCAAGGAGCTGACCCTGCTCAATGCCTTCAAGTCCGCGAACGACGTGCTCCTCGGTGCGGTCAAGGGCATCGCCGAGCTGATCACCCGCCCCGGGCTGATCAACGTCGACTTCGCCGACGTGCGCACGATCATGTCCGAGATGGGCATGGCCGTGATGGGT
>NZ_WNXE01000002.1:51071-93285 GCF_010993615.1 Arhodomonas sp. KWT
TCCGGCTACGCCTCAGGCGAGGGCCGTGCCCGTGAGGCCGCGGAGCGGGCCATCGCCTCGCCGCTGCTCGAGGACACCAACATCTCCGGGGCCCGGGGCATCCTGGTCAACGTCACCGCCGGCATGGACCTGTCCATCGGCGAGTTTGAGGAGGTGGGCAACACGGTCAAGGAGTTCTCCTCCGACGACGCCACGGTGGTCGTTGGCACGGTCATCGACCCGGAGCTCGAGAACGAGCTGCGCGTGACCGTGGTCGCCACCGGCCTCGGTGCCGGTCAGCCCGCAGCGGCGACCCCGGCGGAAGAGGCCCCGCGGACGGTGGCGCGCAAGTCGAGCGGCGAGGTGGACTACCAGCAGCTCGACCGTCCCACGGTGATCCGCAAGAAGGCCGCCAACGACCGGCCGTCGGGTCAGGACGAGGGCGACATGGACTATCTCGACATCCCGGCCTTCCTGCGCCGCCAGGCGGACTAGGCGGCGGGCCGGCTCGAATTGTCCTGAATGTCGTCTCTCCAAGCGTTTGGCCGGGTCCCGTGCGGGCCCGGCCCGTTCTGGGGAAGAGAACGAAACTCGTTCCTTTCCAGGTGTACAATAATGGACCAGTCTGTTACATTAGCGTGATTACGTGTCCGCGTAATGTATCGGGCCGCATCTGCGTACGCGCCGGCACGGATGTCCCTCTCCACCGCGGCGCCACCGGGGGAAGCTCAAGCGAATGATCCGCCAGCGAACGCTCAAGAACAGCATCCGTGCCACGGGTGTCGGCCTGCACACCGGCGAGAAGGTCTACCTCACGCTGCGCCCGGCCGCGCCGGATACCGGCATCGTGTTCCGCCGTGTCGATTTCGACGAGCCCGTGGAGGTGCGCGCCCACCCGGAGAATGTCGGCGATACCCAGCTCTCCACCTGCCTGATCCAGGACGGTGTGCGTATCTCCACCGTGGAGCACCTGCTCTCGGCCCTGGCGGGCCTGGGGATCGACAACGCCTATGTCGACCTCTCCGCCCCCGAGGTACCGATCATGGACGGCAGCGCCGGTCCGTTCGTGTTCCTCATCCGCTCGGCGGGCGTGCAGGAACAGAATGCCGCCAAGCGGTTCATCCGGATCAAGCGCCCCGTACGTATCGAGGAGGGTGACAAGTGGGTCGCCTTCGAGCCGTTCGACGGCTTCAAGGTGGGCTTCACCCTCGAGTTCGACCACCCCATCTTCAGCGACGGACTCCAGCGTGCGGAGTTCGACTTCTCCTCGACCTCCTTCGTCAAGGAGGTGAGTCGTGCGCGGACCTTCGGCTTCATGCGGGATATCGAGTACCTGCAGCAGAACAACCTCGCGCTTGGTGGCAGCCTCGACAACGCCATCGTGGTGGACGACTATCGCGTGCTCAACGAGGACGGGCTCCGCTATGCGGACGAGTTCGTCAAGCACAAGATCCTCGACGCCATCGGCGATCTCTATCTTCTCGGTCACAGCCTGGTCGGCTCGTTCACCGGCTACAAGTCCGGCCATGCGCTGAATAACCGCCTGCTCCGGCGCCTGCTCCAGGAGGCGGATGCCTGGGAGGCGGTGACCTTCGACGAGGTCGAGGACGCCCCGATCTCCTTCGATCAGCCCGTCCCCGTGGGCTGAGGCCGCAGGGCGGGCGCCTGCCGCCGCCCTTCGCGGACCCGACCCCCGGTATCGTCCGGGGGTTTTGTTTTTCCGGCCCCTGTCATATCCGCACCCGACGGCGCCGCGTGTGCCATCATTGGGGCATGAAAGCCTGTCGTCGTACAGCCCTGATCGCAATGGTCCTCACCGTGCTCGCCCTTGCGGCAGCCGGGCGTGCGGCGGCGTCCACTGTCTGGGAGTTGTCGGTCGAGGGGCCGATCGGGCCGGTCACCTCCGCCTACGTGGACGAGGAGATAACGGCCGCGGACGAGGCCGGCGTCGAGGCGGTCATCCTGCGCCTGGACACGCCCGGCGGGCTGGACCAGGCCATGCGCGGGATCGTGCAGAGGATCCTCGCCGCGCGCACGCCGGTCGTTGCCTGGGTCGCCCCTGCCGGGGCCCGCGCGGCCAGCGCGGGGACCTATATCCTCTATGCCTCCCATGTCGCCGCGATGGCCCCGGCGACGAACCTCGGGGCAGCGACCCCGGTGCGTCTCGGTGGCGGCGGTGCCACGCCCTCGGGTGACGAGGGCGGGAGCGGCGACGGGGATGCGCTGCACCGGAAGATGGTGAACGACGCCGTCGCCTACATCCGCGGCCTGGCGGAGCTGCGCGGGCGTAACGGCGACTGGGCGGAGAAGGCGGTGCGCGAGGGTGCCAGCCTGGAGGCCGGCGCCGCCCGCGAGGCCGGGGTGGTCGAGCTCCTCGCCGGCAACCGCGACGAGCTCCTCGCCACCCTGGACGGCCGGCGCGTGGAGACCGCCGCCGGCGAGCGGACGCTGCACACCCGTGGCGCCACGGTCGTGGACCGCAGCCCGGACTGGCGGACCCGGCTGCTGGCGGCTATCGCCCATCCCAATTTCGCCTATATCCTCATGCTCATCGGCATCTACGGGCTGATCTTCGAGCTCGCCAACCCCGGCGCGGTGGTGCCCGGCGTGATCGGCGGCATCGCGCTGCTGCTGGCGCTGTACGCGCTGCAGGTGCTGTCGGTGAGCTATGCCGGGCTCGGGCTGATCCTGCTCGGGGTCGGTCTCATGCTCGCGGAGGCATTCGCGCCTTCGTTCGGAATCCTCGGCCTGGGCGGCGCGGTGGCGTTCGTCGCCGGTTCCTTGATGTTATTCGACACGGAGGCGCCGGGATTTCGGTTATCGTTGGCGCTGGTGGTCGGTGTGGCCCTGGGTAGCGCGATACTGCTGTTCGCGACCGGTACGCTCGCGGCGCGGGCGTACCGCCGCCCGGTGGTCTCCGGGCAGCAGCAGCTCGTTGGCGCCCGCGGGCGGGTTGTCAGCGGCTTCCCCGGGGCGGGTCACGTCCGCGTGTTCGGCGAGCTCTGGCGGGCCGACTGCGACACGCCGATGGCCGCCGGCGCGCCGGTGCGCGTGGTTGCCGTCGACGGACTGCGCCTGCACGTGGAGCCGGCCGATTCCACAGCCGAGTCAGCAGACAGCGAGGATCTATGAGCGATAAGACCTTTGAGCGGGCGCTGGCCCAGTTCCGGGAGTGGTTCGACCGGGCGCGGGCCCACGAGGCCGTGGGCGAGCCTACGGCGATGACCCTGGCCACCGCGGGTGCGGACGGGCGGCCCTCGGCGCGTATCGTGCTGCTCAAGCAGGTGGATGAGGACGGCTTCGTGTTCTACACCAACACGCGCTCGCGCAAGGGCCGGCAGCTCGCCGAGAATCCGGTCGCAGCGCTGACCTTCTTCTGGCAGCCGTTACTCGCGCAGGTGCTCGTGGAGGGGCCGGTCAAGCCCGTCACGGACGCCGAGGCGGACGCCTACTTCGCGTCACGCCCGCGGCTCAGCCAGATCGGGGCCTGGGCGTCCCACCAGTCGGAGCCGCTGACTACCCGTGCCGAGCTCGACGAACGTGTCCGCCACTATGAGGAGCGCTATCCCGACGGGGAAGTGCCGCGGCCGCCGCACTGGAGCGGCTACCGCCTGGTTCCGGAGATGATCGAGTTCTGGTCCGGGCGCAACGGCCGGCTACATCACCGCGAGCGCTTCTGGTGCGAGGACAGCGCCTGGCACCATACCTTGCTCAACCCCTGACCCGCCCGCTCAGGCGCTGCCCTGGTAATCGAGCCAGGGCATGAGCTGCGGCGGCTCGCCGCCGGTGACCGCCGTGGCCGGCTGCTCCACGTGGAAGCCCGCGCCGAGGGCCTCGGCGCGTTCCCGCCAGTGGGCCTGGATCGCCGGCACCGCCTCGGGCGCCATCGGGTAGTCGTTACCCAGATAGGCGATGGCGCCGTCATCGCGCTGGGCGAGCACCGTGTAGGCGAAGGGCCCGACGCCGGGCAGGCGCTGCTCGGTGAGCGTGATCGCCGTGGCGTTCCCGAAGGCCGGGTCCCCGTCGCGGGGCTCGCGGCGCTGTGTGGTATCCGCCAGCGAGGCCTGATCCGCAACGGTGATGGCCATCTCCGCATTATCACTGAACACCCCCGGACGCGGGAGCGTCGGGGTCACCTCGACGCCGTGGGCCGTCAGTCCGGCGGTGTACTGACGCTGGCGCCGCAGCCAGTCGTCGTAGCCGGCAGGGTCGTCGCTGCCCATGTGCCGGGCCCACTCGTCCAGGGTGAGGAACGGTGTCCATGCACGGCCGTGGAGGCCGAGAAAGGTATTACCCTCTTCCGTATGTATCGCCACCGGCTCGTCCGGGCGGTAGAGCGCGCCTTCCAGCAGGGCCCACAGTGATCCGAACCCGGCGTGCTCGAGCTGGACCTTGAGCAGGGCGCTGAGGTCGTGAAAGCTCGCGTAGGCGAGGTTGACCGGCTCCAGGCCGAACTGCTGGCGCACGACCTGGTCCGTGGCCAGGGCCGGCGCGCCACGCTCGAGCAGCCGCTCCTCGACCACCTGCCGCACGGTATCGAGTGTCGGGCCCGGCGCGACCAGCGCAAAGGGCAGGGCGAGCATCGGGCCGGCGCCCGGGCTGCGGCGCGGCGCCACTGCCGGCAGCGGAAAGCGCCCGCCGGCGCAGCCCAGGCTCAGCCGGTGCGGGGTGAACGGCGCGCCGCGCAGACTGCCGCGGTAGACCTCCAGCAGGGCCTCGGTCATGGGCAGGCCGGGCTGGAGCAGCTCGGTGAGGTCGTACAGGCCGCCGGCGATGATGAGCCCGGCCTCGGTCACGGTCTCGCCGAGAATGCGGTGGAGGTCGGCGGCGACGGCCTGGCCGAGGACCTCGGCGGCGTCCCGGCTGAGCGGCTCCGGGGGGCGGGCACCGCGGGCGACGACCTCCGGATCGAGTTCGATGGTGAGCACGGCGGGGGTCGCGGACAGGGCGGCTTGCATGATCTGGCGTATCTCCGTGATCGGCATCTGGGCGGTGGTCGGGGTCAGGCGTAACGGCGCGGCCCCGAATCAGCGGCACCCATTATGCCCGCCTGCGCGTGCCGAATTAAGCCGTATCCTGCGTGGACCGCGGCATTATGCCCGGGGCGTTTCGTCCTTTTTCGTCTAATTGGTGGAAATCAGGGCGTCGGAATTCAAGGACGTGAACAATCTCAAAAAATTACAATTGTCTCCCGCCTCTGTCTGCGATTTAATAATATGCGATCATGGATTGATCGGATCGTGAAACCGGCACTTCACTCGATCGTTTAACGGGGAGTATGGGGTGTTGCCGCCACGGTCATATTTCGTCACCCCCGGATACCGCCGGCCGGTTATCGCGTGGGGAGGCGAATTTTTCGAACACACTGGCTGGTTATTGCAGAGGAAAGAACAAAATGGCGGATCTGGATCTCTCGAAGTACGACTCCCAGCAGCTTCGCGAGCTGAAAAAGGACATCGACAAGGCGCTGGAGTCCCGTCGCCGTGACGACGCGAAAAAGGCGCAGCAGGAGCTGAAGCAGGTGGCCGAGCGCTATGGCTTCAATCTCAACGAGCTGGTCGCCGGGCAGGGCACCAAGCAGACGCGCCGCCGCAGTGGCGGCAAGGCGCCGGCCCAGTTCCGCCATCCCGAGGACGAGACCAAGACCTGGTCCGGTCGCGGCCGTAAGCCGGTCTGGGTCAAGGAATGGGAGGCCGCGGGCCGCTCACTCGAGGATCTGCGGATCAAGTGATCCGCCGCGGTGTGGTGCGGCCGGGCCGCACCACACCGGCCCTCCGGCATGGCGCGGGATGCCTAGGTCCGCGCCGCCAGCCGTTGCAGGGCCGGGCTGACCGTTACCGGGGATTCCCCCGGCGCGGCCAGCGCGCCAGCGCCCGGAGGCAGCAGGCCGTGTTGCTCGCGGGTGCGTGCCCGTGCCGCCTCCAGTCCATTTTCCGCACCGCCGTCCAGGCGCTCTCCGTTTCGCATCACCGGCACCAGCAGCGGCTCACCCTCGTAGCCCTCGTCCGCCAGTGCAATGACGTCGCCGGCGAATCGGCCGCCGTCGTCGTACCGGCGGTAGACCTGCTTGAGGCCGGGGAGGTCCGTCTTGCCCTCGGAATGCTTGGCGCGCGCCCGCTCGCCGAAGTGGTGGAGCTTGTAGGCGGAGTCGAGGAAGGGCTCGTCGGCGGAGGTGTCGACCTTGGAGCCGACACCGAAGCCGTCCACCGGTGCGCCGCTGGCCACGATCGCGGCGATGCGCTCCTCGTCCAGGCCGCCGCTGACCAGGATCAGGGTGTCGGTGAGGCCGCCGTCGTCGAGGATCCGGCGCACCGTGCGGGCGTGGGCGCTCAGGTCGCCGCTGTCGATGCGCACGCCCTGGACACGGATACCGCTGTCGGCGAGCCGGTGCCCGAGAGCGACGGCCTTGTGCGCCCCCTCGGCGACGTCGAAGGTGTCGATGAGCAGGACGACGTTGTCCGGGTGACTGCGGGCGAAGCGCTCGAAGGCGGTCGCCTCGTCATCGTGGGCGAGCACGAACGAGTGCGCCATGGTGCCGGTCACCGGGATCCCGTAGGCGGCCCCGGCGAGGGTGGTGGCGGTGGCACCGAAGCCTGCTAGATAGCAGGCCCGGGCCGCCCACATACCGGCCTCGCCGCCGTGGGCGCGGCGCAGACCGAAGTCCACCACGCGCCGGCCGCCGGCGGCCTCGACACAGCGAAGCGCCTTGGTGGCGATGAGTGTCTGGAAGTGGACGATGTTCATCAGGCGCGACTCGACCAGCTGCGCCTCGGGCAGCGGGGCGATGATCTGCACCAGCGGCTCCTCGGGGTAGCAGATCGTCCCCTCCGGCATTGCGCGGACCTCGCCGGTGAAACGCAGGTCCGCGAGCCGGCGGATGAACGCCGCGCTGAACAGGCCGCTGTCGTCGAGCCATGCGAGCTCGCGTTCGTCGAAGCGCAGGCCCTCGAGCCACGTCAGTGTCTGCTCCAGGCCCGCCGCGAGGAAGCAGCCGCGCCGGGGCGAGCGCCGCAGGAACAGCTCGAAGACGGCGGGCTGCGTCATGCCGTGCTCGTAGTACGTCTGCAGCATCGTCAGCTCGTAGAGGTCGGTGAGCAGCGGCGAACGCTCCAGTTCCATCAATGTCCTCCCAAACAGCGTGGCCCGCCGGGACTCAGGTCCGCAGCCCCACGCCGCGGTTCAGCAGATAGAGGCTGAATGCGGTGAGGCCGACGATGAACAGGATGATGATGCCATACGCGGTCCCGATCGGGATGTCCGAGGTGCCGAGAATCCCGTAGCGGAAGGCGTTGACCATGTAGAGGATCGGGTTCACCAGCGATACCCCGTGCCAGAAGTCCGGCAGCAGCTGGATCGAATAGAAGACACCGCCGAGATAGGTCAGGGGCGTGAGAACGAAGGTGGGCACGATGGATATGTCGTCGAACTTGCGCGCGAACACGGCGTTGATGAAGCCGCCCAGCGAGAACAGCACAGCGGTGAGAAAGACCACCGAGCCGGTGATCCAGACATTGTGTACGCTGAGATCTGCGAAGCCGGTGGCGATGAAGGTCACAATCAGCCCGGTGAGCAGGCCGCGGCCGACACCGCCGGCGAGGTAGCCGATCAGGATGGTGTAGTTCGGCGTAGGCGAAACGAGGATCTCCTCGATGTGTTTCTGGAATTTCGCGCCGAAGAACGAGGAAACCACGTTGGAATAGCTGTTCGTGATCACCGACATCATGATGATCCCGGGGGCAATGAACTGCATGTAGGAATAGCCCGCCATCGGTCCGACGCGGGAGCCGATGAGGTTGCCGAAGATCACGAAGTACAGCGACATGGTGATCGCCGGCGGCACCAGGGTCTGCACCCAGATGCGCAGGTAACGGGTGGTTTCCTTGTGGGCGATGGTCGCCAGTGCGACCAGGGTCTGTTGAAGGTAGGCGGGTTGCACGCGATCTCCCCCTAGCGGTTCGCCGGCGCGGCGGCGCCGGACTCCTCGGGTGCATTGCGTTCGAGCATGCGCACGAACAGCTCCTCGAGGCGGTTGGCCTTGTTCTTGAGACTCACCACACCGACGCCGGCGGCGTCCAGGGCGCGGAACAGCGGGTTGAGCCCCTGCTCTACGTGGACCTCCACCTCCAGGGTGCCGTCGTCGAGCGGCAACACACGGTAGCCCTCGATGCTCGGTACCTGCTCGATCGGGCAGTCGATGTCGAGGATGTAGCTCTGCGTGGACAGCCGGCGCAGCAGCGCGCGCACGTTGGTGTTCTCGATGATGCGCCCGTCATCGATGATCGCGATGTTGCGGCACAGCGACTCCGCCTCCTCGAGGTAGTGGGTCGTCAGCACGATGGTGGTGCCCTCGCTGTTGATCTTGCGCAGAAACTCCCACATCGAGCGGCGCAGCTCGATATCCACGCCCGCGGTGGGCTCGTCGAGGATCAGCACCTGCGGCTCGTGGATCAGCGCGCGGGCGATCATCAGGCGCCGCTTCATGCCGCCTGACAGGGTCCGCGAGACCACGTTGCGCCGGCCCCACAGGCCGAGCTCGCGCAGGTAGCGCCCGGCGCGTTCACGCGCCACCTTCCGCGGAATACCGTAGTAGCCGGCTTGGTTGAGCACGATCTGGCTGACGGTCTCGAAGTGATTGAAATTGAACTCCTGGGGCACGAGGCCGATATTGGTCTTCGCCCCCCAGGGGTCGCGGTCGATGGCGTGGCCGAAGACCTCCACCTCGCCGCTGGTCTTGCGTACCAGCGAGCTGATGATGCCGATGATGGTCGATTTGCCGGCGCCGTTGGGGCCGAGCAGGCCGAAGAAGTCGCCGGGCTCGACGTCGAGGTTGACGTCGCGCAGCGCGACCACGCCGCCGGCATAGGTCTTGTTGAGCTGACGCAGCGATAGCGCCTTCATGCGTGATGTCCCGGGGTCGAGATGAGTGGGTTTCGGGTGCGGGGCATGGGCATCACCGCACGGACGTGGCGGACGCCCGCGGGGAATGCCAATGAGCGGCGATCATACGGCATCCGACCGGTAGAAGGCTACTTGCCCGCCCCGGGAGGCGGGCGGCCGGCAGGATGGACACCTCGGCGGTGTCCCCGTAAAATTACGGCGTTACACTCCGAATCGGCGCTAATGCCAAACCTGTGCCAACGGGAGGCGATCTGACGGCGGATCCCTCCCGTTTTTGCGAGCAGTGGAGGATCCCCCTTGAACACGCCTGCCATTCTGGCACTGGAGGACGGATCGGTCTTCGAGGGAGAGGCGATCGGCGCGGACGGTGAGACCGTCGGCGAGGTCTGCTTCAACACCGCGATGTCCGGTTACCAGGAGATCTGCACGGATCCGTCGTACAGCCGCCAGCTCGTGACCCTGACCTATCCGCACATCGGCAACACGGGCACGACCCCGCTGGACGAGGAGGCCGACGGTGTTCAGCTCGCCGGGCTGATCATCCGTGACCTGCCGCCGCGGGTGAGCAACTGGCGCTCCCGCGAGGACCTGCCGGCCTACCTCGCGCGACAGGGGATCGTCGCGATCGCCGGTGTGGATACCCGCCGCCTGACGCGGCTGCTCCGCGAGAAGGGCGCGCAGAACGGCTGCATCATCACCGGCGATGCCGATCACGAGACGGCGGTGACCCGTGCACGGGGCTTCCCCGGTCTCAAGGGCATGGACCTCGCGCGCGAGGTCTCGGCGGCCCGGCCCTACGAGTGGCGCCTCGGCACCTGGTCGCTGGACGACGGCGAGGTGGAGGTCAGCCCCCGTGGCGACGACGAGCTCTCCTGGCACGTCGTCGCCTATGATTTCGGCATCAAGCGCAACATCCTGCGGCTGCTGGTCGACTACGGCTGCCGCGTTACGGTGGTGCCGGCGACCACGCCGGCCGCCGAGGTCATGGCGATGGCGCCGGACGGGGTGTTCCTGTCCAACGGGCCCGGTGACCCGGAGCCCTGTGATTATGCCATCGAGGCGACCCGGGCGTTCCTGGATGCCGGCGTGCCGGTGTTCGGCATCTGCCTGGGCCATCAGATCCTGGGCCTTGCCGTGGGCGCGCGCTCGGAGAAGATGAAGTTCGGCCATCACGGCGCGAACCACCCGGTCCTCGACGTCGATACGGGCCGGGTCATGATCTCCAGCCAGAACCACGGTTTTGCCATCGACGAGACCACGCTGCCGGCGAACGTGCGCGTCACCCATCGCTCGCTGTTCGACGAGACCCTGCAGGGGATCGAGCTGAGTGACCGGCCCGCGTTCAGCTTCCAGGGCCACCCCGAGGCGAGTCCCGGGCCCCGTGACGTGGCACCGCTGTTCCAGCACTTCGTGGACCTCATTCGCGCCTATCGCGGCGAGACCGCCTGAGGCGGCCCGCCGGCACAGCAGAGAGCGACGATGCCCAAGCGTACCGATATCCAGAGCATCCTTATCCTCGGCGCCGGCCCGATCGTGATCGGCCAGGCCTGCGAGTTCGACTACTCCGGCGCGCAGGCGTGCAAGGCCCTGCGCGAGGAGGGTTACCGGGTCATCCTGGTGAACTCCAATCCGGCGACCATCATGACCGATCCCGAGATGGCCGATCGTGTCTACATCGAGCCGGTGAACTGGCGAACCGTCGAGCGGATCATCGAGCAGGAGCGCCCGGACGCGGTGCTGCCCACCATGGGCGGGCAGACCGCGCTGAACTGCGCCCTCGACCTCGACCGCTACGGCGTGCTCGAGCGTCACGGCGTGGAGATGATCGGCGCCACCAAGTCCGCCATCGACAAGGCCGAGGACCGGGAGGCCTTCCGGGCCGCGATGGAGAACATCGGCCTGGCCACGGCCACCGCGCGCATCGCCCACAGCATGGAGGAGGCGCTGGAGGTGCAGGCGGAGATCGGCTTCCCGACGATCATCCGGCCCTCGTTCACCCTCGGCGGCTCCGGGGGCGGCATCGCCTACAACAAGGAGGAGTTCGTCGACATCTGCGAGCGCGGCCTCGACCTCTCGCCCACCAACGAGCTGCTCATCGAGGAGTCGGTTCTGGGGTGGAAGGAGTTCGAGATGGAGGTCGTCCGCGACAAGGCGGATAACTGCATCATCGTCTGCGCGATCGAGAACGTCGATCCCATGGGCGTGCACACCGGCGACTCCATCACCGTGGCGCCGGCGCAGACGCTCACGGACAAGGAGTACCAGATCATGCGCGACGCCTCGCTGGCGGTGCTGCGCGAGATCGGCGTCGAGACCGGTGGCTCCAACGTGCAGTTCGCCATCGACCCGGAGACCGGGCGCATGGTGGTCATCGAGATGAACCCGCGGGTGTCGCGTTCCTCCGCGCTGGCCTCCAAGGCCACCGGCTTCCCGATCGCCAAGGTCGCGGCCAAGCTCGCGGTGGGGTATACCCTCGACGAGCTGCGCAACGAGATCACCGGCGGCCGGACGCCGGCCTCGTTCGAGCCGAGCATCGACTACGTGGTCACCAAGATCCCGCGGTTCACGTTCGAGAAGTTCATCCGGACCAAGCCGGTGCTCACCACCCAGATGAAGTCGGTGGGCGAGGTCATGGCCATCGGCCGGACCTTCCAGGAATCGCTGCAGAAGGCGATGCGCGGCTTGGAGAACGGCCTGGAGGGGCTCGACCCGCGCATCGAGGCGGGCCGCGACGACGCCGCCCAGCGCATTACCCAGGAGCTGCGCCTGCCCGGGCCCGAGCGCATGCTCTGGCTCGCCGACGCCTTCCGCGCCGGCTTCGAGCTGGAGGCGGTCTACCAGCACACCTGGGTGGATCGCTGGTTCCTGGCCCAGCTCGAGGAGCTGATGGCCTGGGAGGGGCATATCGCCGAGCAGGGCGCCGACGCCCTCGATGCCCGGCGGCTGTTCCAGCTCAAGCGCCGAGGTTTCTCCGATGCGCGGATCGCGCGCCTGGTGGGCTGGAACGAGCACGAGGTGCGAGCCCACCGCCGCCGGCTGGGCATCCGCCCGGTCTACAAGCGGGTCGACTCCTGTGCCGCCGAGTTCGCTACGGCCACGGCCTACATGTACTCCACTTACGAGGAGGAGGACGAGGCCGCGCCGTCGGACCGGGCCAAGATCATGGTGCTCGGCGGCGGTCCCAACCGCATCGGCCAGGGCATCGAGTTCGACTACTGCTGCGTCCACGCCGCACTCGCCATGCGCGACGATGGCTATGAGACCATCATGGTCAACTGCAACCCGGAGACGGTGTCCACCGACTACGACACCTCCGACCGGCTGTACTTCGAGCCGCTGACCCTCGAGGACGTGCTCGAGATCGTGGAGACGGAGCGCCCGGAGGGCATCATCATCCAGTACGGTGGGCAGACGCCGCTCAAGCTCGCCCGTGACCTGGAGCGTTTCGGGGCACCCATCATCGGCACGACGCCGGACTCCATCGACCTCGCCGAGGACCGCGAGCGCTTCCAGCGCATGATTGGCGAGCTCGGGTTGCAGCAGCCGCCGAACCGCACCGCCCGCAGCGCCGACGAGGCCCTGCGGCTGGCCGCCGAGATCGGCTATCCGCTGGTGGTGCGGCCCTCCTACGTGCTCGGTGGCCGGGCCATGGAGATCGTTTACGAAGAGTCCGAGCTCGTGCAGTACATGAACGAGGCGGTAAAGGTCTCCAACGAGTCGCCGGTGCTGCTCGACCGCTTCCTCGACGATGCCGTCGAGGTGGACGTCGACGCCATCTGTGACGGCGAGGACGTGCTCATCGGCGGCATCATGGAGCACATCGAGCAGGCCGGCGTGCACTCCGGCGACTCCGCATGCTCGCTGCCGCCGTACACGCTGGCGCCGGAGACCATCGACCGCCTGCGCGAGCAGATCCGGGCGATGGCCCGGGCGCTCGGCGTGGTCGGGCTGATGAACACGCAGTTCGCAATCAAGGGGCCGGAGATCTTCGTCCTGGAGGTCAATCCGCGGGCCTCGCGCACCGTGCCGTTCGTCTCCAAGGCGACGGGCGTGCCGCTGGCGAAGATCGCCGCGCGCTGCATGGCCGGCCGCGGCCTGGCGGAGCAGGGCTACACGCGGGAGGCGGTTCCGGCCTACTATAGCGTGAAGGAAGCGGTCTTCCCGTTCATCAAGTTCCCGGGGGTCGACCCGATCCTCGGCCCCGAGATGAAGTCCACCGGCGAGGTCATGGGCGTGGGCCGGGATTTCGGCGAGGCCTACGCGAAGTCCCAGGTCGGCGCCGGCGTGGTGCTGCCCCGCGACGGGGGCAAGGCGTTCGTCAGCGTCCGCGATGCGGACAAGGGGGCCGTGGTCGCGGTGGCCCGCGATCTGCTCCGCCGCGACTTCACCATCGTCGCCACCCAGGGCACCGCCGGGGTGCTCCGGGAGGCCGGGATCGACTGTGAGGTGATCAACAAGGTCACGGAAGGTCGGCCGCACATTGTCGATGCGATCAAGAACGACGAGATCGCGCTGATCATCAATACCACCGAGGGGCGTCAGGCCATCGCCGATTCGTTCTCGATCCGGCGCGAGGCGCTGCACCACAAGGTCTGCTACACCACGACCCTGTCGGGTGCCCGCGCCACCGTCCAGGCACTGGGCTACTCCGAGCACGGCGACGTGAACGCCCTTCAGGACCTCTATAAGGAGGCGAGCGCATGAGCAAGACGCCGCTGACGGTCAAGGGCGCGGAGAAGCTCCGCGCCGAGCTCGACCGCCTCAAGCACGAGGATCGCCCGCGGGTCATCCAGGCCATCGCGGAAGCGCGCGAGCACGGCGATCTCAAGGAGAACGCCGAGTACCATGCCGCCCGCGAACAGCAGGGTTTCATCGAGGGCCGGATCGCCGATATCGAGGGCAAGCTCGCCAACGCCCAGGTGATCGACGTCGCGAGCCTGCCGGCCAACGGGAAGGTGGTCTTCGGCGTGACCGTCGATCTCGCCGACGAGGACACCGGCGAGGAGAAGACCTATCAGATCGTCGGCGAGGACGAGGCCGACATCAAGCAGGGCCTGATCTCCATCCAGTCGCCGATCGCCCGCGCCCTGATCGGCAAGGAGGAGGGCGACATCGCCGAGGTGCAGGCCCCGGGCGGGACCCGCAGCTACGAGATCGTGGCGGTGCGCTACGAGTGAGCGGACGCCGCCCCGCGGCGGCGGGGCCGCCGCCTCAGGGCAGCGCGATGGGCTCGCGCCGCTCGGGGTTGCGGCGGTAGAACAGCGCGACGTGGCCGATGGCCTGAACCTCGACGGCGCCGGTGGCCTCGACGATGCGCTCGATGAACGCACGACGCTGGGCGCGGTCGTCGGCGACGAGCTTGACCTTGACCAGCTCGTGGTCGTGCAGGGCGCGCTCGAGCTCGGTAAGCACACCCTCGGTCAGTCCGGCGCTGCCGGTGCGAACGACGGGTTTGAGGTCATGGCCCATGCGGCGCAGATAGCGGCGCTGGGTTTCGGTAAGAGACTGCATGCTGGTGATTGATCCCGATGTCCGGAAAGCGCGGTGACGAGATGGTAGCACGCGACGACGGCGATCGCCGACCGGCGGCGTTCGCCGGTCTGCGCTACGAGCTGGGCGTGGTCATGATCTTTGGTGTCGTGGCGGCGCTGCTGATCGTCGGTCTGGACCTCGGGCGCTGGGTCGAGCTGGTCCTGCTCGCCGTGGTGGGGTTCGGCGCCGGGGGCTGGATCGCCGTGCGGGTTCGGCTCGCGGAGCAGCGGGCGCTGGCCGACGAACAGGCGGAGACGGGCGATGGCACGCACCAAGAGTAGCCGGCGCTGGCTGCGCGAGCATTTCGACGACGCCTACGTGCAGCGAGCCCAGAAGGAGGGCTGGCGCTCGCGGGCGGCGTTCAAGCTCGCCGAGATCGACGGCAGGGACCGCCTGGTGCGGCCCGGACGGAATATCGTCGACCTGGGGGCGGCGCCCGGCGGCTGGGCACAGTACTGCGCCCATCGCCTCCGGGGGCGCGGCCGGGTGGTCGCGCTGGACATCCTGCCGATGGATCCGCTGCCGGATGTCACCTTCATCCAGGCGGATTTCACCGAGGACGAGGCCCTCGCGGCACTGGATGAGGCACTGGCCGGCGAACCGGTCTCCCTTGTGCTCTCGGATATGGCCCCCAATATCTCCGGGCAGAAGGCCGTGGACCAGCCCCGGGCGATGTACCTCGCGGAGCTGGCGCTGGCGTTCGCGACGGACAATCTGGAACCGGGTGGCGACTTCCTGGTCAAGACCTTCCAGGGGGAGGGGTTCGATGCCTTCCTCGGTGAGCTGCGGCGCTCCTTCTCGAGCGTGGCGACACGTAAGCCCGGCGCCTCCAGGGGGCGCAGCCGGGAGGTCTTTCTGTTGGCGCGTCAGTTACACTCGTAGTAACGTTGCGGCAACGCCGAAGGCGGCCCGGCGTGCGGGCCGGTGGCAGACATTTTGTGCCTTGCGCGGCATGCGCATGGCACCAGATCGAGGTGACGAGCCTTGAACGACATGGCGAAAAATCTAATCCTCTGGGTGGTCATCGCCATTGTGCTGATGTCCGTGTTCAGCAATTTCCAGGGCAACAGCATGAGCCCGGGGGAGATCCCGTACTCCCAGTTCCTCTCCGACGTGAAGCAGGGGAACATCGAGCGGGTAACCATCAAGGGCCCCGTCATCCGCGGTCAGCAGGGCAACGGTCAGCAGTTCACCACGTACAGCCCGGAGACGGATAACGGGGCGCTGATCGGTACGCTGCTCGACAACGGCGTGACCGTGAACGCCGAGCCGCAGGAGGGGCGCAGCATCCTGCTGCAGATCCTCATCTCCTGGTTCCCGTTCCTGCTGCTCATCGGCGTGTGGATCTATTTCATGCGCCAGATGCAGGGCGGCGGCGGTGGCCGCGGTGCCATGTCGTTCGGCAAGAGCCGGGCGCGTATGATGTCCGAGGAACAGGTGAAGGTCACGTTCGCCGACGTCGCCGGCGTCGAGGAGGCCAAGCAGGACGTCATGGAGCTTGTGGAGTTCCTGCGTGATCCCTCCAAGTTCCAGCGCCTGGGCGGCCAGATCCCGCGCGGCGTGCTCATGGTCGGTCCGCCCGGCACGGGCAAGACGCTGCTCGCCAAGGCCATCGCCGGTGAGGCCCGGGTGCCGTTCTTCAGCATCTCCGGGTCGGACTTCGTCGAGATGTTCGTCGGCGTCGGTGCCTCCCGCGTGCGCGACATGTTCGCCCAGGCCAAAAAGCACGCGCCGTGCATCATCTTCATCGACGAGCTCGACGCGGTGGGCCGCCAGCGCGGCGCGGGCCTCGGCGGCGGTCACGACGAGCGCGAGCAGACGCTCAATCAGATGCTCGTCGAGATGGACGGCTTCGAGGGCAATGAGGGCGTGATCGTCATCGCCGCCACCAACCGTCCGGACGTGCTCGATCCGGCGCTGCTGCGCCCGGGCCGCTTCGACCGTCAGGTGGTGGTGCCGCTGCCCGATGTGCGCGGTCGCGAGCACATCCTCAAGGTGCACATCAGCAAGGTGCCGGTGGCCGACGACGTGGACGCGCGGATCATCGCCCGGGGCACGCCCGGTTTCTCCGGTGCCGACCTGGCGAACCTCGTCAACGAGGCGTCGCTGTTCGCCGCGCGCCGCAACAAGCGGGTGGTGGACCAGCACGATTTCGAGGACGCCAAGGACAAGATCATGATGGGCGCGGAGCGCAAGTCGATGGTCATGACCGAGGACGAGAAGCGCCTGACCGCCTATCACGAGTCCGGCCACGCCATCGTGGGCCTGCTCTCCCCGGAGCACGATCCGGTGCACAAGGTCACCATCATCCCGCGCGGGCGGGCGCTCGGCGTGACCATGTTCCTCCCCGAGGAGGACCGTTACAGCTACACCAAGCGCCGTCTCAACAGCCAGATCGCCAGCCTGTTCGGCGGCCGGCTGGCCGAGGAGATCATCTTCGGCGCGGACCGGGTGACCACGGGCGCCCAGAACGACATCCAGCGCGCGACGGAGATCTCCCGGAACATGGTGACCAAGTGGGGTCTGTCGGACCGCATGGGGCCGCAGTCCTACGGCGAGGACGAGGGCGAGGTCTTCCTCGGCCATCAGGTCACGCAGCACAAGCAGGTCTCCGACGAGACGACCCATGCGATCGACGAGGAGGTGCGACGGATCATCGACGAGAACTACCGTCACGCCAAGAACCTGCTCGAGCAGAACATGGAGAAGCTGCACGCGATGGCCGATGCGCTCATGAAGTACGAGACCATCGACCATGAGCAGATCCAGGACATCATGAACGGTCGCCCGCCGCGGCCCCCGGAGGATACCCAGGGGCCGGCGCAGCCGAGCACGGGCGGCGAGGGCGCCGGCGAGTCGGAGTCCGACTCCGGCAAGGTCGGGCGCCCGGCCAGCGAGCACTGAAGCAGTAGGCGGCACCGGGCGAGCGCGCCCGGTGCCGTGGTTCGCACCAAGGGGATTGCAACTACGGACATGACACGACGGGTCATCGACTGTGGCGGCCGGCCGCTGGATATCTCCCGGCCGGCGGTCATGGGGATTCTCAATATCACCCCCGATTCGTTCTCGGACGGGGGTGATTTCGTTGCCCGGGACGACGCGCTCGCCCGGGCGCGGGCGATGGTCGCCGAGGGCGCCGACATTATCGATATCGGCGGCGAGTCCACGCGCCCTGGGGCCGAGGACGTGCCGGTGGACGAGGAGCTGGCCCGGGTCGTCCCGGTGGTCGAGGCGCTGGCCGGCGAGCTGCCGGTGCCGCTGTCGGTGGATACGACCAAGCCGGAGGTCATGCGCGCCGTGGCTGGCGCCGGCGCCGGATTGATCAACGACGTGATGGCGTTGCAGCGGCCCGGCGCAGTGGTGGCCGCCGCGGACACCGGGTTGCCGGTATGCCTGATGCACATGCAGGGCACGCCGCGGAACATGCAGCGCGATCCCCACTATGACGACATCGTCGACGACGTCGCCCGGTTCCTGCGCGAGCGCGTCGACGGGTGCGTGGCCGGCGGTGTGCCGCGGGAGCGGCTGATCCTGGATCCCGGGTTCGGGTTCGGTAAACGCCATGAGCACAACGCCGGGCTGCTGCGTCGTCTCGCGGAGCTGACCGGCGGGGACCTCCCGGTGCTTGTCGGTCTCTCGCGCAAGTCCTTCATCGGCGAGCTCGTCGACCGCCCGCCCAAGGAGCGGGTTGCCGGCAGTATCGCCGCTGCGGTGCTGGCCGCCGCTGCCGGCGCGCGCATCATTCGTGTCCACGACGTCGCAGCCACGGTGGACGCGCTTAAGGTGGTCAACAGTGTCGCCGCTCCGGATGATGGGGTGCCGGAGGCGGCGAATGGCTGATCCGGCGTCGCGGGGCGCGTCGTTCAGGGCGGCCGGGTAGGGCCGCGCGGTGAACCCTACGGAGGGCGTGCTCCCATGAGCGAGGACAGCAGGCGTTACTTCGGGACCGACGGCATCCGGGGCCGTGTCGGTGAATATCCCATTACCGCGGACTTCATGCTCAAGCTGGGCTGGGCGGCCGGGCGTGTGCTTGCCGGGCGCGGCGCGAACAACCAGGTGGTCATCGGCAAGGACACCCGGTTGTCGAACTATATGTTCGAATCGGCCCTGGAGGCGGGCCTGTCGGCGGCGGGCGTGAACATCCAGCTCCTCGGCCCGATGCCGACACCGGCGATCGCCTACCTAACGCGTACGTTGCAGGCGAACGCGGGCATCGTCATTAGTGCCTCCCACAACCCGCACTACGACAATGGCATCAAGTTCTTCTCCGCAGAGGGGCGCAAGCTCGACGACGCCACCGAGGCGCGCATCGAGGACTACCTGGAGCGTCCTCTGGAGACGGTGGACTCGGCGGGTCTTGGCAAGGCCTACCGGCTGGTCGACGCGCCCGGGCGCTATATCGAATTCTGCAAGCACACCCTGCGCGCGGATCGCGACCTTTCCGGGTTGCGCCTGGTAGTGGACTGCGCCAACGGTGCGGGCTATCAAGTGGCGCCGGCGGTGTTCCGGGAGCTCGGTGCCGAGGTCACTGCGCTGGGTGCCGAGCCGGACGGGCTGAACATCAATGTCGACTGCGGCTCGCTGCACCCCGGAACGCTCTGCCGCGAGGTGCGCGAGCGCGGTGCCGACGCCGGTATTGCGCTGGATGGCGACGGTGACCGGGTGATTATGGTCGACGGTGAGGGGGAGCTCCTCGACGGTGATGACCTGCTCTGGATCATCGCCCGCGAGCGCCAGGAGCGGGACGAGCTCCGTGGCCCGGTGGTGGGTACGCTGATGTCCAACCTGGGGCTGGAGCTGGCGCTGCGTGACCGCGGGGTGGCCTTCGAACGTGCCCGGGTCGGTGACCGGTATGTCCTGGAACGGCTGCTCGAGGCGGGCGGGATCCTGGGCGGCGAGTCCTCCGGGCACATCGTCTGCCTCGACCGGACCACCACGGGGGACGGCGTCGTGTCCGCGCTCCAGGTCCTGGGCTACGCCGTGCGCACCGGCCGGTCGCTGGCGGAGCTGCGCCGCGGCATGGAGCGCCTGCCTCAGGAGACGGTCAACGTCCGTATCGCCGAGCGCCGTGACCCCCTGGGGGTTGGCGGCATCGTGGCGGCGATCGAGGAGGTCGAGGCGTCTCTGGGAGAGACTGGTCGCGTGCTGCTTCGCCCTTCCGGCACCGAGCCACTGATTCGCGTGATGGTGGAGGCCCCCGACGCCGGCTCGGTCGCGCGTGCGGCGCGCTGGCTGGCGGACCGGGTGGCGGAGGAGATGGCCGGCGAGCGCCTGGGTGCGGATTGATTTTGACCGGCGTGCTGGGTAACCTTGCGCGCTTTCAGCCTCGTTTCGGACGGCTCCATGCGACAGCCCCTCGTGGTCGGCAACTGGAAGATGAACGGGGACCGCTCCGGGGCCCGGGCCCTGGCGAATGCGGTCGCGGCGGGTGTTCCCCGGGGCGTCGAGGTGGCGGTGCTGCCGCCGATGGTGCACATCGCCGATGTGTCCGGGCTTCTCTCGGGGGCTGCCGTGGACGTCGGCGCCCAGAACGTCGCCGACGCGGACGAGGGGGCGTACACCGGTGAGGTGAGCGCGTCGATGCTCGCCGAGTTCGGTTGTCGATACGCCCTCGCAGGCCATTCCGAGCGGCGCGAGCATTACGGGGAGTCCGACGCCCTGGTCGGCGCACGTTTCCGGGCGTCCCTGGCGGCCGGGGTGACACCGATCCTGTGCGTGGGGGAGTCTCTCGCGGAGCGGGACGCGGGTAAGACGGCGCATGTCATCGCCCGTCAGATCGACGCCGTTGTTGATGCCGTGGGCGCCGAAGGGGTGGCCCGCGGTGTCGTCGCCTACGAGCCGGTCTGGGCGATAGGTACCGGACGCAGCGCGGACCCGGAATCGGTCCAGGCGGTTCACGCCGGGATCCGCCGCCATCTCGCCGCGGCCGGGGTGGACACTGCCGCCGTACGGTTGCTCTATGGCGGCAGCGTCAAGCCGGGTAATGCGGCGGCGCTGTTCTCGCTCGATGACGTCGATGGCGGGCTGATCGGCGGGGCGTCGCTGAACGCTGATGATTTTCTTTCGATCTGTCGGGCCGCCGTCAAGGGCGACCGGACGGGTCCCGTTTAACTTGGGGCGCAACGCATGTCCTTATACAGCATCCTTCTTGCCGTCCACGTACTGGTCTGCCTGACGCTGGTCGGGGTCGTGCTGCTGCAGCACGGCAAGGGGGCCGACGCCGGTGCCGCTTTCGGCAGTGGCGCGTCGGGCACGGTGTTCGGCGCCCGCGGCGCGGCGTCGTTCCTCAGCAAGGTTACCGCCGTTCTGGCGGCCGGCTTTTTCGTCACCAGCCTGGTGCTGGCGATGCTCTCCGGCAGTTTCGACGAGGTCGGTAGCGTCATGCAGTCCGACCAGGCCGCGCCGGCGGAGCAGGCCCCGGCCCAGCCCGAAACGTCGTCTTCCGGCTCGTCGGGCGCAGCGGGCGGCGGGGAGCCGGCGCCGGCCCCGGCACCGTCCGAATAGGCGTTGTCGGCGGGCGGGCTCTTTGGTATATTGCCCGCTCCTCGGCTGGTGAGCCGATCACGCTTTCCTGAAGCGGATGTGGTGGAACTGGTAGACACGCTGTCTTGAGGGGGCAGTGGCGCAAGCCGTGCCGGTTCGAGTCCGGCCATCCGCACCAACCATCGCCTTGAGCGCGGGGCCTATGCCCCGCGCTATCTCCTTGTTTTTAAAGGGAAAAAGGCGAGGCCGCAAGTTGACAGCGGCGTCACTCCTGCCCTACACTGCTCCCGGTTTGCCGGCGCCCACATCCATCCTCGCGGGCGTTTTCCTTGAGTGTTGGGGCAGGCGGTCCATGGTTGAATCGTATCTACCGATCCTCGTATTTATCGTGCTCGCTGTAGGGCTGGGCGTGCTGTTGCCGGTGCTCGGGTTCATCCTCGGGCCCAGGCGGCCGGACGACGAAAAGCTCTCGCCCTACGAGTGCGGCTTCGAGGCCTTCGAGGACTCGCGCATGAAGTTCGATGTGCGCTACTACCTCGTGGCCATTCTGTTCATCATCTTCGACCTGGAGATCGCCTTTCTCTTCCCGTGGGCGATCGTGCTCGACAAGGTCGGCCTGTTCGGCTTCGGCGCCATGGCCCTGTTCGTCGGCATCCTCCTGGTCGGGTTTCTCTACGAGTGGAAGAAGGGGGCGCTGGAATGGGAGTAGAAGGCGTTCTCGAGCAGGGGTTCGTCACGACCTCTGCTGACAAGCTGATCAACTGGGCGCGCACGGGGTCGCTCTGGCCCATGACCTTCGGGCTGGCATGCTGCGCGGTGGAAATGATGCATACCGGTGCGGCGCGCTACGACATGGACCGCTTCGGTGTCATCTTCCGGCCGTCGCCGCGCCAGTCCGACGTGATGATCGTGGCCGGTACCCTCGTCAACAAGATGGCGCCGGCGCTGCGCAAGGTCTACGACCAGATGGCGGAGCCGCGCTGGGTGATCTCGATGGGGTCGTGCGCCAATGGCGGCGGCTATTACCACTACTCCTATTCGGTGGTGCGCGGGTGTGACCGCATCGTGCCCGTGGACATCTACGTGCCCGGCTGCCCCCCCACGGCGGAGGCGCTGCTCTACGGCATCATTCAGCTGCAGAAGAAGATCCGCCGCACCAACACCATCGCCCGCTGAGGAGAGCGCGTTCTCATGGCCCTTTCCGCGGAAGAGCTCGCCGGGCGTCTCGAGCAGGCGCTTGGGCAGAAGATTGCGAAGCTGGTTATCGATCGCGACGAGGTGGACATCGAGGTCCGCCCCGAAGATCTCTACGCGACGATGCTGGAGCTGCGCGACCACGAGTCGCTGCGCTTCGAGCAGCTCATCGACATCGCCGGCGTCGATTACGCCGCCTACGGTGACGACGAGTGGATAACGGAGGAGGCCACTTCGGTGGGCTTCAGTCGTGGTGTCGACGGGTTTACCACCGGGCGGCTCGGCCTTACCGGCATCTATGGGGTGCAGGAGATCCATTCCAGCACCGGGCGGCGCTTCGCGGCCGTCTACCAGCTGCTCTCGCTCAGCCACAATCACCGCGTGCGGGTGCGCTGCTATGCCGCGGATGACAACTTCCCGGTCGTCGATTCCGTGGTTCCGATCTGGAGCTGTGCGAACTGGTTCGAGCGCGAGGCCTTCGATCTCTACGGCATCGTCTTCGACGGCCACCCGGACCTGCGGCGCATCCTCACCGATTACGGCTTTGTCGGGCACCCGTTCCGCAAGGACTTCCCGCTGATCGGCAATGTCGAAGTCCGTTTCGACGAGGAGCGCGGGCGCGTGGTCTACGAGCCCGTCAGTATCGAGCCGCGGGTGACCGTGCCCCGCGTGGTTCGCGAGGACAATCGCTACGCGCAGCCCGCGCCGCAGCAGGAGGGTGGCGCTGATGCCTGAGATCAGCAGCTATACGATCAACTTCGGTCCCCAGCACCCGGCCGCACACGGTGTGCTGCGTCTGGTGCTCGAGCTGGACGGCGAGGTCGTACGCCGGGCCGACCCCCATATCGGCCTGCTGCACCGTGCGACGGAGAAGCTCGCCGAGACCAAGCCGTTCAACCACAGTATCGGCTACATGGACCGGCTCGACTACGTTTCGATGATGTGCAACGAGCACGGATACGTGTCGGCCATCGAGAAGCTGCTCGGCATCGAGCCGCCGGTCCGTGCCCAGTACATCCGCGTGATGTTCGACGAGATCACGCGGATCCTGAACCACCTCATGTGGATCGGCGCCCATGGACTGGACGTCGGTGCGATGACGGTCTTTCTCTATGCCTTCCGTGAGCGCGAGGAGCTCATGGACTGCTACGAGGCGGTCAGCGGGGCACGCATGCACGCGACCTACTACCGCCCGGGCGGTGTCCACCGTGACCTGCCGCAGCAGATGAGCCGCTACGAGCCCTCGCCACACCGCTCGGAGGCCGACCTCAAGCGGCTGAACCGTGATCGCGAGGGGTCGATGCTCGACTTCCTCGACGCCTTCTGCGAGCGCTATCCGAAGGTGATCGACGAGTTCGAGACCCTCCTCACCGACAACCGGATCTGGAAGCAGCGGCTCGTCGACGTTGCCGTGGTCTCGCCGGAGCGCGCACTGCAGCTCGGCTTTACCGGGCCGATGGTGCGCGGCTCGGGGATCGAGTGGGACCTGCGCAAGAAGCAGCCCTACGAGGTCTACGACCGCCTCGATTTCGATATCCCGGTGGGCACCAACGGCGACTGCTATGACCGCTACCTGGTGCGCATCGAGGAGATGCGCCAGTCGGTGCGCCTGATCAAGCAGTGCGTGGACTGGCTGCGGCGCAACGACGGTCCGGTTCGGCTGGAGGACCACAAGGTCACGCCGCCGACCCGTGAGCAGATGAAGGACGACATGGAGTCCCTCATCCACCACTTCAAGCTGTTCACCGAGGGTTACAGCGTCCCGTCGGGCGAGGTCTATGCCGCGGTCGAGGCCCCTAAGGGCGAGTTTGGCTGCTACCTCGTCTCCGACGGCGCGAACAAGCCCTACCGGGTGAAACTCCGTGCCCCCGGGTTCCCGCACATGGCGGCGATGGATGAACTCGCGAGCGGGCACATGATCGCTGACGTCGTGACCATCATGGGCACGCTGGATATCGTATTCGGGGAGGTCGACCGGTGAGTTCGGAGCAACTGGCGGAAAAGTACCTCACCGCGCACCAGCGCGAGGAAATCGACCACTGGCTCGCGAAGTACCCGGACGACGACAAGGGGCGGCGTTCCGCCGTGATCCCGGCGCTGCACATTGCCCAGGAGGGTAACGGCGGCTGGCTGTCCCGGGAGCTCATCGACGCGGTGGCGGAGTACCTGGGGCTGCCCACGACCAAGGTCTATGAGGTCGCCACCTTCTACTCGATGTTCGACACCTCGCCGGTGGGCCGCCACAAGGTCAACGTCTGCACCAACGTCTCGTGCATGCTCCGCGGCGGCGAGGAGCTCCTCGCCCATATCGAGGAGCGTCTCGGCATCACGGTGGGGGAGACCACCGCGGACGGGCGCGTCACCCTCAAGCACGAGGATGAGTGTCTCGCCGGTTGCACGGGCGCGCCCATGATGCTTGTCGATGAGGTCTATCACACGAACCTCACGCCGGAGAAAGTGGACGAGATCCTGGAGAACCTGGAGTAGCCATGGCTAACGAGGTCTGTTACGCGACGCTGCAATTCGACGAGCCGTGGACGCTCGAGAATTACCTCAAGGTCGGCGGCTACCAGGCGCTGCAGCGTGTGCTCAAAGAGGGCATGTCGCGGGACGACGTCATCGAGGAGGTCAAGAAGTCCTCCCTGCGCGGCCGCGGCGGTGCCGGCTTCCCGGCGGGGATGAAGTGGAGCTTCATGCCCAAGGATGCCCCGGGGCCGAAGTACCTGCTGTGCAACTCCGACGAGTCGGAGCCGGGTACGTGCAAGGATCGCGATATCCTGCGCTATAACCCCCATGCGCTGATCGAAGGCATGGTTATCGCCGGCTACGCCATGGGCGCGACCCATGGGTACAACTACCTGCGCGGCGAGTTCATGAAGGAACCGTTCGAGCGCATGGAGCAGGCACTGGCGGAGGCGCGCGAGCAGGGCTACGTGGGCGAGGACATCCTCGGTTCCGGCTTCGACTTCGAGCTCTACAACCACCTCGGCGCGGGTGCCTACATCTGCGGCGAGGAGTCGGCCCTGATGGAGTCGCTGGAGGGCAAGAAGGGCCAGCCCCGCAACAAGCCGCCGTTCCCGGCGCAGTTCGGCGTCTATGGCCGGCCGACGACGATCAACAACACCGAGACCCTGGCCTCCGTGCCCTCCGTGATCCGCAACGGTGCGGACTGGTTCCTGGATCTCGGCATCCCCAATGCCGGCGGCACCAAGATCTTCTCGGTCTCCGGGCATGTGGAGCGGCCCGGTAACTTCGAGATCCCGCTGGGCACGCCGTTCAGTGACCTCCTGGAGATGGCCGGCGGCATGCGCGGTGGGCGCAAGCTCAAGGCCGCGATCCCCGGAGGCTCGTCCATGCCCATTCTCCCGGCCGACGTGCTGATGGAGATGAACATGGACTACGACTCCATCCAGAAGGCCGGGTCCGGCCTGGGCTCGGGTGCGGTCGTGGTAATGGACGAGACCACCGACATGGTCAAGATGCTGATGCGCATCTCCCGGTTCTACTACGCCGAGTCCTGCGGTCAGTGCACCCCGTGTCGCGAGGGCACGGGCTGGATGCACCGGGTGATCAAGCGCATCTACGAGGGTCGTGGTCGCGCCGAGGACCTGGAGCTGCTCGAGGCGGCGGCGGGCCAGATCGCCGGGCATACCATCTGTGCCTTCGGCGAGGCGGCGGCGTGGCCGGTGCAGGGGGTGCTCAAATACTGGCGCCACGAGTTCGAGTACTACATCGAGCACAAGCGCTCCATGGTTGAGGCGGCAGCATGAACGCGAAGGTCGAGGAAACGAAGCCGGACACCGTCACCGTCACCATCGACGGCCGCGAGGTCGCCGCGCCCAAGGGCGCAACGATCATCCAGGTCGCCGACGAGCAGGGCATCGACATCCCGCGCTTTTGCTATCACCGCAAGCTCTCGGTGCCGGCGAACTGCCGCATGTGCCTGGTGGACGTGGAGATGAACGGGCGCCCGGCGCCCAAGCCGCTTCCCGCCTGCGCCACCGCCGTAGGTGACGGGATGACGGTCTCCACGCAGTCCGAGCGCGCGCTCAAGGCGCAGCGCGGCGTGATGGAGTTCCTCCTGATCAATCATCCGCTGGACTGCCCGATCTGCGATCAGGGCGGCGAGTGCGAGCTCCAGGACGTCTCCATGGGCTACGGCCGGAGTGTCTCCCGCTTCGTCGAGCGCAAGCGCTCGGTCAAGGACGAGGACCTGGGCCCACTCGTTGCCACGGAGATGACGCGCTGCATTCATTGCACCCGTTGTGTGCGTTTCCTCGACGAAATCGCCGGGACCTCGGAGCTCGGCGGCATGTACCGCGGCGAGCACATGGAGATCGGCACCTGGGTCGGGCATGGTGTTCACTCCGAGCTCTCGGGCAACATCATCGACCTCTGCCCGGTGGGCGCGCTGACCAACAAGCCCTTCCGCTTCCGGGCCCGTGCCTGGGAGATGCTCAGTCACCCCTCGGTGAGTCCCCATGACCCCGTCGGCGCCAATCTGAACCTCCATCACGTGCGCGGGACGATCAAGCGTGTCGTGCCGCGGGAGAACGAGTCGGTCAACGAGAACTGGATTGCCGACCGCGACCGCTTCGGTTACCAGGGTGTCTACAGCGAGGACCGACTCGCCCGGCCGATGATCAAGCTCGACGGCCAGTGGCGCGAGACGGACTGGGAGACGGCGCTGGAGCACACCGTCTCGGCGCTCAAGTCCGTGGTCTCGCGCCACGGCGGCGAGGCCCTGGGCGCGCTGGTCTCGCCCTCGGCCACCACCGAAGAGATGTACCTGCTGGCGCGTCTGGTCCGTGACCTGGGCAGCGACAGCATCGATCATCGCCTGCGCCAGGCCGATTTCCGGGACGATGATCACGCCCCCGAGCGCCCGTCGCTGGGGCGGCCCATCGCGGACTTCGAGAGCGTGGACGCGGCATTCGTGGTCGGTGGCTATCCCCGCTGGGAGGTGCCGCTGCTCAACCACCGGCTCCGCCAGGCCAGCCTGCGCGGCGGTGACGTCATGTTCCTCAACCCGCGTGCTCACGACTGGAACTTCCGTCCGACCCTGGAGCACGTGGTCCATCCCGGTGCCATGGTCGAGGCGGCAGCGGCCGTCGCGACCGCGCTGGCAGAGAGCCGGGGCGAGTCCCTGCCGCAGTGGGTCGCCGCCTATGGTGCCACGGTCGGGGACGAGCACCGCCGCATTGCGGATGCGCTCGCCAATGCCGGGGATGCCGCCGTGCTCACCGGCGGGCTCGTCGAGGGCCATCCGGCGGGCGCCGAGCTGCGCGCGCTGGCGGCCTACGTGGCCCGCACTGCCGGCGCGTCCTTCGGTGTCCTGACGGCCGGGGGCAACAGTGCCGGCGGCTGGCTCGCGGGCGCCGTGCCCCACCGTCAGGTTGGTGGCGGACAGGGCCGCGGCCGGGATGCCGGGGCGATGATCCGCGAGGGCATGTCCGGATTCATCACCCTGGGCGTGGAGCCGGAACACGATTTCTGGAACGGCGCCGCCGCGGAGCGGGCGCTCGGTGAGGCGGAGTTCGCGCTGGCGCTCAGCCCCTGGGCGACGCCGCGCATGAAGGCCTGGGCGGACGTCATCCTGCCGGTGGCGAGCTTCGGCGAGACCGCCGGAACGCTGGTCAACGCCCAGGGTGACTGGCAGACCTTCGCGGGCGTCGGCCGTCCGGTGGGCGAGGCCCGTCCGGCCTGGCGTCTGCTGCGGGTGCTCGGCAACCTGCTGGATCTGGACGGCTACGACTACCAGGCACCGGACGAGATCCACGCCGATCTGCGCGGGCGGGTCCGCGGCGGCGAGCCGGACATGCTCGCGTGGGAAAACGATACCCTCGAACCGCGCTCGCCCTCCGGGCTGATGCGTGCCGGCGGCGTCGCGCTCTATGGCACCGACGCGCTGGTGCGCCGCGGCGAGGCCCTGCAGCGGACCTCGCAGGCGCGTCCGGCGAGTGCGGTGCTGGCCCCGGCGACCGCCGCGGCGCTGGGTATCAACGAGGGCGAGACCGTTGAGGTGCGCCAGGGCGAGGCGACGAGCCGTCTGACCGTGACGGTGGACGCCGCGGTCCCGGCGGAGACCGTCTGGGTGGATGCCGGGCTGCAGGGCAGCGAGGCCCTGGGGCCGCTGATGGGTGAGGTCACGGTCACGCGCGTGTGAGCATGCGCGGCTGCATCGAGGGCAAAGCGAGACAGGCATGGCTGAAATACTCGAGCTAGTATGGATTCTGGCGAAAATCGTGGTGCTGCTGGTGCCGCTGTTGATCGCCGTGGCGTACATGACCTATGCCGAACGCAAGGTCATCGGCTGGATCCAGCTGCGCCGCGGCCCCAACCGCGTGGGGGCCTATGGACTGCTGCAGCCGTTCGCGGACGCGCTCAAGCTCATGCTCAAGGAGATCGTGCTGCCGCTGAACGCGAACCGCGGCCTGTTCGTGATCGCCCCCATGCTCTCGATCATGCCGGCGCTCGCGGCCTGGGCGGTGCTGCCCGTCGGCCAGGGGCTGGTGATCGCGGACGTCAACGCCGGCCTGCTCTATGTCCTCGCGATGGCCTCGCTCGGTGTCTACGGCGTTATCGTCGCCGGGTGGGCCTCCAACTCGAAGTACGCGCTTCTCGGCGCGCTGCGCGCCGGCGCCCAGGTGGTTTCCTACGAGATCGCCATGGGTTTCGCCCTGGTGGGCGTGCTCATGGCCTCGGGCAGCCTCAATATCAGTGAGATCGTCGAGGCCCAGGCCGGCCCGATCTGGAACTGGTTCTGGCTGCCGCTGCTGCCGCTGTTCATCGTCTACTGGATCTCCGGCGTTGCCGAGACCAACCGTTTGCCGTTCGACGTCGCCGAGGGCGAGTCGGAGATCGTTGCGGGCTTCCACGTGGAATACTCGGGCATGGCGTTCGCCGTGTTCTTCCTCGCCGAGTACGCCAACATGATCCTGATCTCCGGGCTCGCGGCGATCATGTTCCTCGGTGGCTGGTACTCGCCGTTTCACGGTCTGCCGGTGCTCGGCCCGATCTTCGATCTGGTCCCGGGCATGATCTGGTTCTGCCTGAAGGTGGCGTTCTTCCTGTTCTGCTACATCTGGTTCCGCGGCACATTCCCGCGCTATCGCTACGACCAGATCATGCGGCTCGGCTGGAAGGTGCTGATCCCGGTGACCGTGGTCTGGCTGGTCGTCGAGTCGGTGTTCATTCTCACCGGGTTCGGCCCCTGGTTCTGAGCTGGAGGCTCCCATGCAAGCGATTCGCGACTTCTTCAACAGCTTCCTGCTGGTCGAGCTGCTCAAGGGCCTGAAGCTCACCGGCCGGCATCTGTTCGACGCGAAGTACACCATCGAGTACCCGGACGAGCGCGCCCCCCAGTCGCCGCGTTTCCGCGGGCGGCACGCTCTGCGCCGCTATCCCAACGGCGAGGAGCGCTGTATCGCCTGCAAGCTCTGCGAGGCGGTCTGTCCGGCACTGGCGATCACCATCGAGTCCGAACCGCGCGAGGACGGTACGCGGCGGACCACGCGTTACGACATCGACCTGTTCAAGTGCATCTACTGTGGCTTCTGCGAGGAATCCTGCCCGGTGGACTCGATCGTCGAGACCCGCGAGTTCGAGTACCACTTCGAGGAGCGCGGTGAGCAGATCGTGAACAAGCAGCAGCTGCTGGCGTTCGGTGATGAGTACGAGGCGCAGCTGGCCCGGGACCGGGCCGCGGACGCGGTGTACCGGTGAGCCCGGCGGGCGTCACAGGCCAACGAGGAAGAAGGCGACGTGATTGAGCTGATCATCTTCTACGTATTCGCGGCGGTGCTGATCTTTGCCGCCACCATGGTCATCACTGCGCGCAACCCGGTGCACTCGGCGCTGTTCCTGGTGCTGGCGTTCTTCAACAGCGGCGTGCTCTGGCTGCTGGCGCAGGCGGAGTTCCTCGGCATCGCCGTGGTGCTCGTCTACGTGGGCGCGGTGATGGTGCTGTTCCTGTTCGTGGTGATGATGCTCGACATCAACGTCGCACCGCTGCGCGAGGGCTTTGCCCGCTATCTGCCCGTCGGGGTGCTGGTGGGCGCGGCGATGCTGCTGGAGATGCTGCTCGTGCTGGGCTCCGGCGAGCTCTCGGCGGTCGGGCTCGCCGGCGGCGCCAGTGAGGCGCTCGGCGGTGTGGGCACGGCCCAGAGCAACACCGCCCTGATCGGCAACGTGCTCTACACGATCTACGTCTATCCGTTCGAGGTCGCCGCCGTGGTGCTCATGCTCGCGATTATCGCCGCGATCATGCTCACGCTGCGCCGGCGCTCGGGCACGAAGCATCAGGACATCGCCAAACAGGTGCACACCAGGAAGGCCGAACGGCTGCGCGTGGTGCGCATGAATCCCGAGAAACGGGACTGATAGATAGACCTCGCAAACCCCAAGACGGTCGGGACGAACGCATGCTGGAACTGTCGCATTATCTGGTGCTCGGGGCGATCCTGTTCAGCCTCGGTGTGGCCGGGATCTTTCTCAACCGCAAGAACGCGTTGATCCTGTTGATGTCCATCGAGCTGATCCTGCTGGCGGTGAATTTCAACTTCATCGCCTTCTCCAGCGCCCTGGGGGATATCCACGGACAGGTGTTCGTGTTCTTCATCCTTACGGTGGCTGCTGCCGAGTCCGCCATCGGACTGGCGATCCTCGTGGTGCTGTTCCGCAACCGCGACACCATCAATGTCGGCGACCTTGACAGCATGAAGGGCTGATCGAATGGAGACGGTATATCTGCTCATCGTTCTGGCGCCCCTGATCGGGGCCGCGGTCACCGGCCTTTATGGCCGGCGGCTCGGCCGGGTGGGGGCCCATCGGGTGGCGATCGGCGCGGTCGCGATCTCCTGCGCGCTGTCGTTCGTGACCCTGTTCGGCCAGCTCTCCGGGGCGGCGGAGCCGTTCAACGGGGCGGTCTATACCTGGGCCGCGATCCAGGGTCTGACCGTCGAGGTCGGCTTCCTGGTGGACCGGCTTACCGCGATGATGATGGTGGTCGTCACCTTCGTGTCGCTGATGGTGCACATCTACACCATCGGTTACATGGCGGACGACGAGCACAATTGGCCGGCGGGCAGCGGTGCCGGTGTCGCCAGCTACCAGCGATTCTTCAGCTACATCAATCTGTTCACCTTCTCCATGCTCATGCTGGTGATGGCGAACAACTTCATGCAGCTGTTCTTCGGCTGGGAAGGCGTCGGCCTGGTTTCCTACCTGCTGATCGGGTTCTGGCTTAATCGCCCGAGCGCCACCTTCGCCAATCTCAAGGCGTTCCTGGTCAACCGCGTCGGTGACTTCGGTTTCGTGCTCGGCATCGCCACGGTGTTCATGTACTACGGCAGCCTGGACTACGCGCAGGTGTTCGGCACGGCTGCGCAGAGCACGGGCGAGACCATGACGCTGTTCGGCGGGGAGGCGCTGGTCGCGACCGTCGCCTGCATCCTGCTGCTCATTGGCGCGATGGCGAAATCCGCGCAGGTGCCGTTGCACGTGTGGCTGCCGGATTCCATGGAAGGTCCCACGCCGATCTCCGCGCTCATCCACGCCGCGACCATGGTCACGGCGGGCATCTTCATGATCGCGCGCATGTCGCCGCTCTACGAGCAGTCGGTCACCGCACTGTCGGTGATCCTGGTCATCGGCGGCATCACGGCGTTCTTCATGGGCCTGGTGGGCCTGGTTCAGGACGACATCAAGCGCGTGATCGCGTACTCCACGCTCTCGCAGCTCGGGTACATGTTCGTGGCCCTGGGGGCGTCCGCCTACGCGGCGGGTGTGTTCCATCTCATGACCCACGCCTTCTTCAAGGCGCTGCTCTTTCTCGGCGCGGGCTCGGTCATCATCGCCATGCACCACAAGCAGGACATGCGCGAGATGGGCGGGCTGCGCAAGTACATGCCGGTGACCTACTGGACCATGCTGGTCGGTACACTCGCGCTCATCGGCACGCCGTTCTTCTCCGGTTACTACTCCAAGGACGCCATCATCGAGGCGGTGCATCTCGCCGCCACCGAGGGCCGGCCGGGGGCCGAGTTCGCTTACTGGTGTGTGCTCCTCGGGGTGTTCGTCACGGCGCTGTACTCGTTCCGGCTGTTCTTCCTCGTCTTCCACGGCAAGGAGCGCATGGACGCCCATACCCGCGAGCACCTGCACGAGTCCCCGCGCGTGGTGACCGTGCCGCTGATCCTGCTCGCGATCCCCTCGGTGGTCATCGGCTGGTTCACCACCGGTCCCGTGCTCTACGGCGATTACTTCGGCGGTGCCATCCACGTCGCCGAGGCGCATGACGTCCTCCATCACATGGCGGAGGAGGTCTGGCACGGCCCGGTCTCCTTCGGCGTGCACGCGCTGGTCAACCCCGCCTTCTGGCTCACCGTGGCCGGTGTCGCGGTGACCTGGGTGCTCTATATCGCACGCCCGGGGCTGCTGCCCGGCGTGCGGCGCGCCTTCGGGCCGGTCGGGGGGATCCTCGAGCGCAAGTACGGCTTCGATGCGCTGTGGATCAATGGCTTCGCTGGCCTCGGGCGCGGTATCGGCCGGGTGCTCTGGCGCGGCGGTGATGCCGGGCTCATCGACGGCGTGCTGATCAACGGCACGGCGCGGACCATCGGCCGGGTGGCGGCGCTGGTGCGTGGCGCGCAGTCCGGCTACCTCTATCACTATGCGTTCGCGATGATCATCGGCCTGCTGATCCTGCTCACCTGGCTCGTGGGCGGCTGGCAGGGCTGGTTCGCCTAGTGCGCGCCGCGACCGGCGCGCTGCACGGCGCATCTCGATACAACGACGGCAAGGAATGAGCGAATGTTTGAAGGTTGGCCTGTGCTTAGCCTGCTGATCTGGCTGCCCATTCTCGGCGGGTTGGCGGTGCTGATGACTGGCGAGCGGGCGGCCGATTTCAGTCGGCGGCTCGCGCTCGCGATCAGTGTGGTGGTCTTCGTTCTCAGTCTCGCCCTGTGGGCGGGCTTCGAGAGTGGCACCGCGGCCATGCAGTTCGTGGAGCGCACGACCTGGATCGATACCTTCGGCATTGAGTACTTCCTCGGCGTCGACGGCATCTCCATGCCCCTGGTGATCCTGACCACGTTCTCCACGGTGCTCGTGGTGATCGCCGGCTGGGAGGTCATCCGCTACAAGCCGCAGCAGTATCTCGCCGCCTTCCTGGTGATGGAGGGCATCATGGTGGGCGTGTTCAGCGCTCTGGATGCCATCCTGTTCTACGTGTTCTGGGAGGCCATGCTCATCCCGATGTTCCTGATCATCGGTATCTGGGGCGGACCGAACCGTATCTACGCCACGCTGAAGTTCTTCCTGTATACGTTCCTCGGCTCGGTGCTGATGCTGGTCGCGCTGATCTACCTCAGCTATCAGGCGGGCAGCTTCGCGATCCCGGACTTCTACGGACTGGGCCTGGACCCGGCCATCCAGACCATGATCTTCCTGGCATTCCTCGCCGCGTTTGCGGTGAAGGTGCCCATGTGGCCGGTGCATACCTGGCTGCCGGATGCCCACGTCGAGGCGCCCACCGGCGGCTCCGTGATCCTGGCGGCGATCATGCTCAAGATCGGCGGGTACGGTTTCCTGCGGTTCAGCCTGCCGATCACCCCGGTGGCGAGCGTGCAGCTCGACTGGCTGATGATCTCGCTGTCGCTGATCGCGGTGGTCTACATCGGCCTCGTGGCGATCGTCCAGAGTGACATGAAGAAGCTGATCGCCTACTCGTCCATCGCGCACATGGGCTTCGTCACCCTGGGGTTCTTCGCCATCTTCCGCATCGCCGGTTCCGAGGCGGTCTCGGGTTCCGGCGTGGTGCTCGCCCTCGAGGGCGCGGCGGTGCAGATGATCTCTCACGGTTTCGTCTCCGCGGCGATGTTCCTGTGCGTCGGCGTGCTTTATGACCGACTGCATTCGCGGCGGATTGCCGACTACGGCGGGGTGGCCAACCGCATGCCGATGTTTGCCGGCTTCTTCGTCATGTTCGCGATGGCGAACGCCGGGTTGCCGGGCACATCCGGATTCGTCGGTGAGTTCATGGTGGTGCTCGCGGCCTTCCAGGCGGACTTCTGGTTCGCGTTCCTGGCGGCCACTACGCTGGTGCTCGCGGCGGGCTACACGCTGTGGATGATCAAGCGGGTGGTCTACGGCGAGGTCGCCAACGAGGGTGTGGCGGCGCTCCGTGATATCAATCGCCGCGAGTTCCTGATCCTGGGCGTGCTGGCGCTGGCGGTGCTGGCCCTCGGCGTGTGGCCGCAGCCACTCGTGGAGGTCATGGAGCCGACACTCTCGCACCTGGCGAATATCGTCATGGCGGCCAACTAGTGTCCAGAGGTTGAACGGGACGGCGCGTCCAAAGGAATAGGCTCGAGGTACTCTATGTCGTTCGTGATCCCCAACTTCTCGCTGGCACTCCCGGAGATCTGGCTGCTCGCCATGATCTGCGTGGTCCTGGTCGCGGATCTGTTCGCCACCGGGCGCGAGAGCGCCCCGGCGTTCTATCTCAGCCAGATCGCGCTGCTCGGCGCCATGTGGTTCGCCGTGCAGAGCCAGTGGGGCGTGGATACCGTTGACTTCAACGGTACCTACGTCGCCGACAGTCTGGCCGCGACGCTGAAGGTGAGCATCGCCGGCTTCGCCTTCCTGGCGTTCGCCTACAGCCGTGATTATCTGCGCCAGCGCAACCTCCTGCGTGGCGAGTTCTACCTGATCGGGCTGTTTGCGGTGCTCGGCGGGTTCGTCATGTCCTCGTCGGGCAGCATGCTCACGCTGTATCTCGGCCTCGAGCTCATGTCGCTGGCGCTGTACGCGATGGTGGCCTTTGACCGGGACAGCCGTATTGCCTCCGAAGCAGCGATGAAATACTTCGTCCTGGGCGCGCTGTCTTCGGGCATGCTGCTCTACGGCATGTCGATGATCTACGGCGGCAGCGGCAGCCTGGAGCTGGCGGAGATCGCGGCGCAGGCGGCGGGCGGCCCGGACAACATGCTCCTCGCCTTCGGCCTGACCTTCGCGCTGGTGGGCGTGGCCTTCAAGTTCGGCGCGGTGCCCTTCCACATGTGGGTGCCGGACGTCTACCAGGGCGCGGCGACCCCGACCTCGATGTTCATCGGCACCGTGTCCAAGGTCGCCGCCGTGCCGCTGTTCCTGCGCCTGGTCGCGGAGGGGCTCGGCGCGCTGCACGGCGACTGGCAGGTCATGGCGACGTTCATGGCGGTGGCATCGCTGGCCGTGGGTTCGCTGTTCGCGCTGGTGCAGGACAACTTCAAGCGGCTGCTGGCGTACTCGACGGTGGCCCACATCGGCTTCCTCTTCCTCGGTTTCATTGCCGGCACGGAAGAGGGCTATGCCGCGTCGCTGTTCTACGCGATCAGCTATGCGCTGATGTCGGCGGCGGCGTTCGGGATGATCATGGTGCTCTCGCGCCGGGGCCACGAGGCCGACGAGATCGCCGACCTGCGCGGTCTCAACGATCGCAGCACCGGTATGGCGCTGGTCATGCTGGTGGTGATGTTCTCGATGACCGGTGTGCCCGGGACCGTGGGCTTCTACTCCAAGTGGGCGGTGCTCAAGGCGGTGATCGATACGGGGCATGTCTGGCTCGCGGTGGTCGCGGTGCTGTTCGCGGTGATCAGCGCCTTCTACTATCTGCGCGTGCTCAAGGCCGTGTACTTCGAGCGTATCGAGGGCGAGGCCGAGGCGATTCCCGCCTCCGCGACCGTGCGCTGGGTCTGCGGGCTCAACGGCGTGGCGATCCTCGGTCTCGGGCTGTTCCCCGGTGCGCTGTTCGCGGTCTGTCGCGCGGCCTTCGGCGGGTAGCACGGGAGGGTTGCATTGCCCGTCGCGAGGCGTATCATACGTCCTCCGCGGCGGGGTCAACGCCCCGCGGGATCCTCGCAAGAGGGCTTGCAAAAGGCGCAACGCCGCGGTTAGAATACTGTTTGTCAGATGCGGGGTGGAGCAGTCTGGCAGCTCGTCGGGCTCATAACCCGAAGGTCGCAGGTTCAAATCCTGCCCCCGCTACCAGGCATCTTCGAAAAGGCCGCTTGCGGCCTTTTTTTGTAGGTGGCGCAGCCACGGCGCCGCCGCAGCGGTTTTTCGAAGAATGGGCCGACGTGGCCCATTTTTTGTTTGTGGGGACGATACAGACGGCATGGCGGCGGCACAGAGACTGACCGAGATCCTGCAGCCGGTGGTCGAGGCGATGGGCTACGAGTTCGTTGGCCTGGAGTACCACCCGAACAGCAAGCGCGGGCTGCTGCGGATCTACATCGACACGCCGGAGGGCATCGACGTCGACGACTGCGAGGCGGTGAGCCATCAGGTCAGCGGTGTGCTCGACGTCGAGGACCCGATCCCGGCGGAATACAACCTCGAGATCTCCTCGCCGGGGCTCGAGCGTCCCCTGTTCAAGCCCGCGGACTACGACCGCTTCGTGGGCGAGCGGATCCGTATCCGTATTCGCGGCCGCCACGACGGCCGGCGCAGTGTCCGCGGCGTGCTGCGCGGTCTGCGTGACGACGCCGTCGCGGTCGACGAAGACGGTGAGGAGGTGCTCGTGCCGCTGGAAGTGGTCGATCGCGCCAATCTCGAGCTGGAGCCCGAAGGCCGGTGAGCTGGAGTAATCAATGAGCAAAGAAGTCCTGTTGGTTGTCGATGCCATCTCGAACGAGAAGGGCGTGGACAAGGAGGTCATCTTCGAGGCCATCGAGGCGGCGCTCGCCTCGGCGACGCGCAAGCGCCATGGCGGCGAGATGGATGTGCGCGTGAGCGTGGACCGTCGCACCGGCGAGTACAGCACGTTCCGGCGCTGGACGGTGGTCGAGGACGAGGCCCTCGAGGAGCCGGACCGCGAGCTCACCCTGGAACAGGCCCGCGAGCGCGATCCGGAGGCCGAGATCGACGGGACCATCGAGGAACCGATGGAGTCGGTGGAGTTCGGTCGTATCGCCGCCCAGACGGCCAAGCAGGTCATCGTGCAGAAGGTCCGCGAGGCCGAGCGCGCAAAGGTCGTCGAGGCCTATCACGAGCGCGAGGGCGAGCTCATCACCGGCATTGTCAAGCGTGTCGAACGGGGCAATATCTACCTGGACCTTGGCGGCAACGCCGAGGCCTTCATCCCCCGCGAGGAGATGATCCCGCGGGAGGCGGTGCGCCCCGGTGACCGCCTGCGGGGCTACCTCAAGGAGGTCCGTTCCGAGAATCGGGGTCCGCAGCTCTTTGTCTCCCGCACCGCGCCGGAATTCCTGCTGGAGCTGTTCAAGCTCGAGGTCCCCGAGGTCGGCCAGGAGCTGCTGGAGCTGCCGGCGGCGGCGCGTGATCCGGGCATGCGCGCGAAGATCGCGGTACATGCCCTGGATCCGCGCATCGATCCGGTCGGGGCCTGTGTCGGCATGCGTGGCTCGCGCGTGCAGGCGGTGTCCAACGAGCTCGCCGGCGAGCGGGTCGACATCATCCTGTGGGACGAGAACCCGGCCCAGTTCGTGATCAACGCGATGGCGCCGGCGGAGGTCGAGTCCATCGTCGTCGACGAGGATCGTCACAGCATGGACATCGCGGTGGCGGAGGATCAGCTCTCCCAGGCCATCGGCCGCGGCGGGCAGAACGTCCGCCTCGCCAGTCAGCTCACCGGCTGGGAGCTGAACGTGATGACCGCCGACGAGGCCCGCGAGAAGAGCGAACAGGAGACCGCGGAGCTGCTGCAGATGTTCGTCGACACGCTGAACGTGGACGAGGACATTTCCGCGGTGCTGGTCGAGGAAGGCTTCTCGAGCCTCGAGGAGATCGCCTACGTGCCCGCCGCGGAGCTGCTCGAGATCGAGGATTTCGACGAGGATATCGTCGAGGCGCTCCGTGCGCGGGCACGGGATGTGCTGGCCGAGCGCGAGGCCGAGCGGGCGCAGGCCGCGGGCGAGGTGCCGGCGGAGGACCTGCTCGGCATGGAAGGAATGGACGAGACGCTGGCCCAGGCATTGGCGCAGCAGGGCATCACCACCATGGAGGACCTGGCCGAGCAGTCGGTGGACGACCTGCTCGAGGTTGAGGGCATGGACCAGGAGCGTGCCGCGGCGCTCATCATGAAGGCGCGCGAGCCCTGGTTCGCCGAGCAGCAGGACGGGGAGTCCTGAACGGGGCCCGCGGCGACGGGAGGCGTCGTCGCTACCCGCTCGGAAACGGCGCTCGGCAACAGGTGGACCGGAGGTAGAAGTTTATGGCGAATACGACGATCAAGGATTTCGCGGAGGCCGCTGGCATCCCCGTGGACCGCCTGTTGACCCAGCTCAATGAGGCCGGCATCGAGGGGCGGAACGCGAGTTCCACCTTCTCCCGCGAGGACATGTCCACGCTCGTCGAGCACCTGCGCAAGGCCGCGGGTCGCGGTGACAGCGAGGCCGGTCCCGGTCCCAAGCAGATCACGCTCAAGCGCAAGAGTCACAGCCAGATCCGCGTGCCCGGCGGTGCCGGTGGGCGCGGCAGCCGGGGCAGCACCGGCGGGCGCACCGTCAACGTCGAGGTTCGCAAGAAGCGCACGTACGTCAAGCGAAGTGTCGTCGAGGCGGAGCAGCACGAGCGCGATGCCCGTGTCCTCGAGGAGGCACTCGACGACGCCCTGGCGCGTCCGGACGCCCAGCCGGAGCCGCAGCCGCAGGCATCGGAGACGGCCGTCTCCACCGAAGCGGCCGGCGAGGCGTCCGTCCCGGAGCAGGCCGAGGCCGGCGAGCAGTCGACGCCGGAGGCCGAGGAGGCGCCCGCCGCCGAGGAGACTCCCGCGGAGGAGGCCGAGCCCGTAGCCGAACCGGAGCCCGTTGACGAGGCCACCGCGGCGGACGAGGCCGAGGAGACGGAGGAGGCCAACGAGTCCGAGGCCCAGCGCCAGAAGGAAATCGAGGAAGAGAAGGAGCGCAAGCGTCTCGAGGCGGAGGCGAAGCGCGAGCGTGAGGCCGAGGAGCGGGCCGCGCGCAAGGCAGCCAAGGGCAAGGGCAAGGCGCGCAAGAAGGGCGCCGAGACCAAGGGTGCCGGCGGTCGCGGTCGCCGGGGGGGGCGTCGTGCCGGTGGCGCCGCCGAGCAGCTGCAGCACGGCTTCGAGCGTCCGACTCAGCCGGTGGTCCGCGAGGTGGAGGTGCCCGAGAGCATCACCGTCGGCGATCTCGCCCAGCGCATGAGCGTCAAGGCGGCGGATCTCATCAAGGAGATGATGAAGCAGGGTGTCATGGCCACCATCAACCAGGCCATCGACCAGGACACCGCCGTGCTGCTCGTCGAGGAGCTGGGGCACCGTCCGAAGGTGGTCAACGAGAACGCCGCCGAGGAAGAGATCCTCGCCCAGGCGGAGGAGCCCGAGGGCGAGCGCGAGCCGCGGGCGCCGGTGGTCACCATCATGGGCCATGTCGACCACGGCAAGACCTCGCTGCTCGACCACATCCGCCGCACCAAGGTGGCGTCCGGCGAGGCCGGCGGCATCACCCAGCACATCGGTGCATATCACGTGAAGACCGACCAGGGCATGGTGACCTTCCTGGACACCCCCGGGCACGAGGCCTTCACCGCCATGCGTGCCCGCGGTGCGCAGGTCACCGACGTGGTCATCCTGGTGGTCTCGGCGGACGACGGCGTCATGCCGCAGACCCAGGAGGCGATCAAGCACGCCCGCGCGGCCGGAGTGCCGATCGTCGTGGCCGTCAACAAGATCGACAAGCCCGGCGCCGACCCGGATCGCGTGCGCCAGGAGCTGACCCAGTTCGAGGTCATCCCCGAGGAGTGGGGTGGCGACACCCAGTTCGTGAACGTCTCCGCGGTGACCGGCCAGGGCATCGACGCGCTCCTCGAGGCGCTGCTGCTCCAGTCGGAGCTCCTCGAGCTCAAGGCCGTGGTGGACTGCCCGGCGAACGGCGTGGTTATCGAGTCCAGCCTCGACAAGGGGCGCGGCCCGGTGGCGACCGTGCTGGTGCGCAACGGCGTGCTCCACACCGGTGACGTCATCCTCTCCGGCACGGAGTACGGGCGCGTCCGCGCGATGCTCGACGAGGGCGGCAACCGCGTCGACGACGCCGGTCCGTCGACCCCGGTGGTCGTGCTCGGTCTCTCCGGTCTGCCTGAGGCCGGCGACGAGGTCCTGGTGCTCGAGGACGAGCGCAAGGCCCGCGAGATCGCCGAGGGCCGCCGCGAGAAGAGCCGCGACAAGCGTTTGCAGGCCCAGAAGGCCGCCAAGATGGACGAGCTCTTCTCCCAGATGGGCGAGGGCGAGGTCAAGACCGTCAACCTCGTGATCAAGGGCGACGTGCAGGGCTCCGTGGAGGCGCTCGGCCAGTCGCTGCAGAACCTCTCCAACGACGAGGTCAAGATCAAGGTCGTCAGCAGCGGAGTGGGCGCGATCAACGAGGGCGACGTCAACCTGGCGCTGGCCTCCGAGGCACTGCTCATCGGCTTCAACGTCCGCGCCGACGGCAAGGCGCGCAAGGCGGCCCAGGAAAACGACGTCGAGCTCCACTACTACAGCGTGATCTACGACGCCATCGATCAGCTCCGCAACGCCATCAGCGGTATGCTGGAGCCGGAGGTGCGCGAGGAGATCATCGGTCAGGCGGCGGTCATGGACGTCTTCCGCTCCTCCAAGCTCGGCCAGATCGCTGGCTGCCTGGTCGAGGAGGGCGTGGTCCGGCGCAACAACCCGATCCGCGTGCTGCGTGACAACGTGGTGATCTTCGAGGGTGCGCTGGAGTCGCTGCGCCGCCACAAGGACGACGTCAATGAGGTTCGTGCCGGCACCGAGTGCGGCATCGGCGTGAAGAACTACAATGACGTCAAGGTCGGCGACCAGATCGAGTGCTACGAGCGCGTCGAGATCCGGCGTGAGCTGTGATCGCCGGGACGGGGGACGTTAATGGCACGTGATTTCTCCCGGACGAGGCGGGTCGGCGAGCAGATCCAGCGCGAGCTCGCCGAGCTCATCCGCGACGAGGTGCGCGACCCGCGCGTCGGTTCCGTCACGGTCTCCGAGGTCTCGGTGACCCGTGACTTCGCCCACGCGCGGGTGCTGGTCACCGTGCTCGGGGCGAGCGCCGAGGCCTCCGCTGATGCCGTCGAGGCGCTCAATCACGCGGCCGGTTTCCTGCGCTCGCAGCTCGCGCGCCGCGTGCGGCTGCGCCAGGTCCCGGCGCTGGTGTTCGAGTACGACGAATCCTTCGACCGCGGTGCCCGTGTCTCGCGCCTCATTGACGAGGCCGTCGCGCGGGACGACGGGACGGACGACGACAACCCGGACAGCTGATGGGTCGCAGACGCAAGGGACGCAACGTCCACGGCATCATGCTGCTGGACAAGCCCGCCGGCGTGACGTCCAATCACGCGCTGCAGCGGGTACGCCGGCTGCTCGATGCGCGCAAGGCCGGCCACACCGGCAGCCTCGATCCGCTCGCCACCGGCTTGCTGCCGCTGTGCTTCGGCGAGGCGACCAAGGTCAGCGCCTTTCTCCTCGATGCGGACAAGCGCTATCGGGTCACCGCCCGGTTCGGCTGCGTGACCGACACCGGTGACGCCGAGGGCGAGGTGGTGGCGGAGCGGCCGGTCATCGGTCTCGACCGCGATACCCTGGGGGCGGCGATGGTGCGCTTCGAGGGGGCGATCGAGCAGGTGCCGCCGATGTACTCGGCGCTCAAGCACGAGGGACGGCGGCTCTACGAGCTGGCCCGTGAGGGCCGCGAGGTCGAGCGCCCGCCGCGCCCGGTGACGATCCACGAGCTGCGTCTGCTGGCGATCGACGGCGATACCGCCACCCTCGAGGTGGCGTGCAGCAAGGGCACCTACGTGCGCACCCTGGTCGAGGATATCGGCGAGGCCGTCGGCCCGGGCGCGCACGTCACCGCCCTGCGCCGTACGGCCCTCGGGCCGTTTCGCGACGAGGCGGCGCTCGTCACCCTTCCGGCGCTGGAAACGCTCGACGGGGACGAGGGGCGTGCCGCGCTGGAGCAGCGCCTGATCCCCATGGAGCAGGCCCTCGGTGACTGGCCGGACATCCACCTCAGCGGCGATCTGGCGGCCTACGTCCGCCAGGGGCAGCCGGTGTGGGTGCCGCGGGCGCCGGGGCAGGGCTGGGTACGGCTGTTCGCCGAGGGCGAGCGCTTCCTCG